>CAMPJN010000095.1 GCA_946886875.1 uncultured Pseudomonas sp. | reverse complement strand
TGGCGCTGTATCTGAATATGGCGGTGTCGCCGGAAACCATCAACGTGGCGGGCGCCCAGCGCATGCTCAGCCAGAAGATGAGCAAAGAGGCCATGCTCCTGCGCGAGGGGGCCATCGAACGCACCGCGCCGGCGAGGCCGGGCGTGGCTTCGCCGTGGTCGCCGACGAAGTGCGCACCCTGGCCAGCCGCACTCAGCAATCCACGGGGGAAATCCAGGCGATTATCCAGCGCCTGCAGGCGGGTGCGGAGCAGGCCGTGGCGGCGATCCAGAGCAGTAGCGAGCTGGTGCACGATAATCTGCTGCATGTGCAGGAGGCGAACCAAGTGCTCGATACCATCGTCGGTGCGGTGGACAGCATCAATACGATGAATGCGCAGATCGCCACCGCGGCGGAGGAGCAAAGCCAGGTGGCTCAGGATATCGATCAGCGCGTCGCCGAAGTCTCCGGCCTGGGTGAGCGCAGCCATGGCGATGCGCGGAGCGTGATGCAGGTCAGCGAGCGGATTCATAGCGAGATGCAGCGCCTGACCGCGCAACTGAGCCGCTTTCAGACTTGATGGCCGGGTTCGAATGGCAGCGCTCGGGTGGTCAATCTGGTGATTGCGGCTCCGCGATTGGCGCCCCATCTGCGATACTGCGCGCCTTCCAAACCGCCGCCGATAGCTTTCAATGAAAAGTCGATACCTGCTGTTGCCCCTTCTCGCATTGACCTTGAGTGCCTGTGGCGGGGTCGATCCGAATTCGCCGCAGGGGCAGCGGCAAACCATCTTCAAGCAAATGCTCAAGGTCAGCGAAGACCTGGGCGGCATGCTACGCGGGCGTATCGCCTTCAAGGCCGAGGCTTTCGTCGCCGGCGCCAGCGAGCTCGATCGGCTGACCCATACGCCTTGGCAGCATTTTCCCCAGGTCCGCGAAGAGGGTGGCGAAAGCCGCGCCAAGGATGAGGTCTGGCAGCGTCAGGAGCGCTTCCAGCAACTGGCCCGCGAGATGGAAGCCAGCACCGCCGCGCTGGTTGCCGCCAGCACCGCCACGCCGCTGAACAGTGACGTTCTAGTGGCGCCTATGCAGCGGGTCGAGGACAGCTGCAAGGCCTGCCATGAGGAGTTCCGCGCGTTTTAAGGTGAGTCCTTAGGGGCTGTGCCCTGTCCTCTGTTGCACTTGGGCATCGGCGCTCAGGTGTAGGGGCTGGCTTCGTAGGGTGTGACGTGCGCACCACCAACACAGGTGCTGCCATATGCGCCTGGTGCGCATGGTGTTCATCCTAGCGATTGCGACCTCCGCAAGCAGTGTCATGCGTGCCCTGGTGCTCCATGCAACAGGTAATGGCTAGATAGCCCAATTCAGAAGCCTTGTATCCGCGCTGCGCGCAACTGCGTGCGCAGAGCTTGTACCTCCGGGTGTTGGAAGAACGCGCGCAGTTGCGCCGCACGGGTCGCGCCAATACCCGGCAGGCGTTGCCAGTCGGCATTGCTGCGCTGCGCCAGCTCGTCCCAATCGCCGTCGAGGGGCGCATCGCCGCTGGGTGGTAGCCCCAGGGCGCGTAGCCAGTCGCTTGGCGAGCGTTGTCGGGCCAGGGCAAAACTTCGGCTCAGGGCGCTGGCGCTGCGCGGTCCCAGACCGGGAATCTGGCGCAGTTGCTCCTCGGAAAGCTGCAACCAATCGAGCAGGCCTTCGAGCCGCTTGGCCTGCAGGAGTTTGTCCCAGGTACCGGGGCCGACGCCGGGTAGCGCCAGGCCCTGCTCGCCGCTGAGCCAGGTCAGGCGCGCGTGAAATTGCCCGGCGCAGCTTGGCGTGAGGCGCCAGCAGCTCAAGAAGTGGAACTCGGTGGGCTCGGGCACCGCTAACTTGGCGCGTCGCTGGGTGCGCCACAGCACGCTGTCGAGCTTGGGTATGGTCAGGCCGGCGAGACGGATCGCCACCTGATCGCCGGGACGGATATCCAGACGTTGCCAGCGTTGTAGCGAACCGAGGGCGACGTGCTCGATCGTTCGATCGTCGAGTTTCACCGGCTGCAAACGCAGCACCGGGGTGATGCGGCCGCTGCGGCCAATGCGGAAATCCACTTCCTGCACCACCGCCAGGGCCTGGCTGAGCGGGTATTTCCAGGCGGCGGCCCAGTGCGGTTCGGCTTGCCAGCGTGCGGCGGCAGGGCGTTGCCCTTGGCGCAACACCACGCCGTCGCTGGCAAAGGGTAGAGCGCTGCGGTACCAGTGTTCGCGCCAGCGTCTGGCCTGCTGGAGATTTTCCAGCGGCTGGCTGAAGTCCAGGCTGGCGCTGAAGCCTAGTTCGTTCAGGCGCTGCAAACGTTCAGGCATCGAAGCCGGGCCGTCGGGCCAGTCCCAGACAAACAAGCCGATGGCGGCGGCATCCTGCGGTTGCAGATGGTGCCGGGCCAGCAGTCCGGCGACCTTGCTGCGGGCGCCCAGGCCGCCGGATTTGGCCTGTACGTGCTGCGCCAGCTGCCAATAGAGTTCGCCTTGCAGGATTGCGCTCTGCTGGTCGGGCAGTTGCTTGGGAATGGCCTCTATCAGGCGCGCCTTGGCGGTCCAGTCCTGGCCGCTGCGCCCGTCGCCACGGCTGATCGCTTGCAGCAAACGGCCGTCGCGATAGACCAAGGTTACGGCCACGCCATCGACTTTGGGTTGAATCCAAAGATCCTCGCGGCTATCAATCCAGGCCGCGACCTCCTTGTCGTCCGCCAGTTTGCGCAACCCGGTCTGGATCGCCGGGTGAGGCACGCGCCCGGCACTGCTGGCCAGGGAATCAGTCGCTACTACCGCGACTGTGGCAAAGCAGCTTTGCCAATGTTGCAACTGCGAGCGGGCCTGGTCGTAGAGTTCGTCGGCAATCAGGGTTCTGCCCTGACGGTGGTAGGCATCGTCCCACTGCGCGATTTGCTGGCTGAGCGCAGTGATTTCGCTCTCGGCACGCTGGGGCGACCACTCGGGGCAGGGCATGGCCCAGGCGTTGAGGCTGATAAACAGGGTAAAAGGCGCGACCCAGGCTTTCATGAGAGCATCCTTGCTCGGGGACATTTCTGCAGCTTAGCAGCTATCATTTCGAACAGATCAACCACTCGGGTTAGGCATCAGCGGCTATGAAGATGGGCTTTGCTTCGTTTGTAGGTGTTTGCGCGTGCCTGGCGTTCGCTGCCGGCCTTGCGCCGTCTGGTGTGGTGTATGCGGCTGACGAGGGCGCCGCCCGCTGGCACTTCGTGCATAACGCGCCGGAGGCGGCGGATGATCGCCGCTATGAATATCACTGGCGGGTTTTGCGCGCGGCACTGGATGCCACCCGGAAGAAATATGGTGCCTATGTCCTCGAGCCCGGTCTGCCCATGAGCGAGAAGCTTCAGGTCGTCGAGATGCAGCGCGCCCGCAGTGCGCAGAATCCCCGTGCGTTGAACACCATGGTGCTGGATGCCACAGTGGCGCTGGAGGAGTCGCTGCAAGCGGTGAAGATTCCGGTCGATAAAGGGTTGCTCGGTTACCGGGTATTCCTTATTCCGGCCGAGGATCAAGTGCGGTTTTCCAGCGTGCAGTCACTCGATCAGTTGCGCCAGTTCAGTTATGGCCAGCAGCGCGAATGGTCCGATGTGGCGATCTATCAGGCGGCCGGCCTGGAGGTGGTGGCGGGCAGCAGCTATGAAGGCTTGTTTCATATGTTGATGCTGGGGCGTTTCGATGCCTTTGGCCGCGGTGTCACTGAAGTGAGCGGGGAGCTTGAGCACTGGCGCAAGCGATACCCGCAGATGACCATCGAAAAGGAGTTGCTGCTGTATTACCCGCTGCCGGTGTATTTCTGGTTCCCCCGCACCGAGGAAGGCAGCCGCCATGCGCGGCGCGTCGAGGAAGGCATGCTCGCGATAGTCGCCGACGGTACCCTCGATCGGCTGTTTAGCGAAGAATATGCCGCCACCATCAAGGCGCTACATTTGAATAAACGACGGTTATTCCGGATCGCCAATCCGCTTCTGCCCCCGGGGCAACCCTTCGACAACAAGGCGTATTGGTACGATCCGGTTTTGCCGGGGATCTAGGCGCTTGCCTGTTCTAAGCAATCAACGGACAAGGCCGGACTTTCCCGTTCCGGCCTTGCTGCGCGGAGGCTAGTCGTTCGCCGGGCGAGCATAAGTCGCCGTCAGTGACGCTGTGCCGAGGCTGTTGGCGTTGAGCATATAACCCACCAGCGCGGGCATGGCGCTGGCAGCCAGATCGAGTTTCTCCACGCTTAGCGCATGCACGGTGAAGATGTAGCGGTGCGGCTTGTCGCCTGGCGGCGGACAGGCGCCACCAAAACCCGGCGCGCCGTAATCGGTCAGACTCTGCACGCTACCGGCGGGTAATTCTGCGCCGTTCGCCTGACCTGAAGTGGCCGCTAGGCCAGTGGTGGTGGCGGGCAGATTGAACACTAGCCAATGCCACCAGCCGCTGCCGGTTGGTGCGTCCGGATCGTAGGCCGTGATGGCGAAACTCTTGGTGCCAGCGGGGGCGTCGCGCCAGTTTAGGGCGGGCGCGCGGTTCTCTCCATCGCAGCCAAAACCGGAAAATTCCTGGGCTTTGCTCAGTGGCTGGCCATCCTGGATATCCGGGCTGCTGAGTTCGAATGCCTGGCTGAGGCTACTGCTGAGCAGGCTGGCGCAACACAGGGCTAGGGCGGTGGGACGCATAACGAGGCTCCTTGAGATGATGGAGCCCGGATTATTCGGTAGCGACCTCAGGCCGGCGCGCCCATTTCGCGCAATCTCTCGCCCGCACCGCTCATTTGTCGCAGCGTACTGGGCGAGCAGCCGAACTGGCGCTGAAACGCCGCGGCAAAACGCGAGGGCGATTGATAACCGCAGGCCGCCGCGATTTCGCCCAAAGCCTGCGGGCTGCTACTGATCAGGCCCAGCGCCTGTTCCATGCGTGCATCCTGCAGCAAGCGGCGGAACGACAGCTTCTCGCCGGCCAGCTTGCGCCGCAGGGTTGCCCCGCTCATGGCCAGCTGGGCGGCGATATCCTCGGCCTGCCAGTCGTGGCTCAGATCGCTACGCAGCAGCCGCAATACGCGTTCTGCGGTGCTGAGGTGGTTTTGCGCAAGTAGCGCGCCGCCCTGGCCTGCTGCGGCCAGGGTAAGCATCAGACCCTGCCAGGCGTGCTCGGCCTGGGCGGCTTGTAGGCTGCCCAGCTCGGCGCTGGGCAGCAGGGCGAGCACCTTGGCGAAGGCGGCGCGGGCCTGCTCCGTCGGCTGAAACGCCTCGGCCTTGGCTGGCAGTGTCAGACGCGCCAGTTGGGGCGCGAACAATTCGTGCAGGCGTTGCCGCCAGCCGTCCAGCTCACCCAGGGCCCAGGCATGGTAGTGGCCGCTATCCGGGTCCGGCTGGTTGAGCATTTCGACCCGCTGCTGCCCCGGCAATACCACCCAATCGCCAGCGGGAGCGCTAAGTTCGCGTTCGCCCAGGCGAATCCGTTTGCAACCCTCGGTCACCACTATCAGCAGGGGGGAGAGGATCGGCGTGCGGCTCAGGCGCTGGGTCTGGTAGCTATGGAAGGCCAACAGGGGCAACAGGCTGCTCATGGTCGAGTCCTTGATCGCAAACGAGAAGCCCCGCATGGAGCGGGGCTTCTCGTAGGGCTGGGCGGCGTTTACAAGCCGGCAGCCGCGCGCAAGTCGGCGGCTTTGTCGGTTTTTTCCCAGGTGAAGGTGCTGAAGCTGTCGTCGCCGACGGTCTTCTGCTCCGGGGTGCGGCCGAAATGGCCGTATGCCGCGGTTTGCCGATACATCGGGTGGAGCAGGTCGAGCATCTTGGTGATGGCGTATGGGCGCAGGTCGAAGACTTCGCGCACCAGTTTGATGATGCTGTCTTCGCTGACCTTGTTGGTGCCGAAGGTGTTGATCGAAATCGAGGTCGGCTGGGCCACGCCGATGGCGTAGGACACCTGGATCTCGCAGCGCTCGGCCAGGCCTGCAGCGACGATGTTCTTGGCTACATAGCGACCGGCATAAGCGGCCGAACGGTCTACTTTGGATGGGTCCTTGCCGGAGAAGGCGCCGCCGCCGTGGCGGGCCATGCCGCCGTAGGAGTCGACAATGATCTTGCGCCCGGTCAGGCCGCAGTCGCCCACCGGCCCGCCGATGACGAAGTTGCCGGTCGGGTTGATATGGAACTGGGTGTCCTTGTGCAGCAGTTCGGCCGGCAAGGTGTGCTTGATGATCAGCTCCATCACCGCTTCGCGCAGGTCGCTCAGGCTGACGTCCGGATTGTGCTGGGTGGACAGCACCACTGCATCGATGCCAGCCACTTTGCCGTTCTCGTAACGGCAGGTGACCTGGCTCTTGGCGTCCGGGCGCAGCCACGGTAGCAGGCCGGACTTGCGCGCGTCGGCCTGGCGCTGCACCAGTTGGTGGGAAAAGGTGATCGGCGCCGGCATCAGCACTTCGGTTTCGTTGCTGGCGTAGCCGAACATCAGGCCCTGGTCGCCGGCGCCCTGGTCTTCCGGCTTGGCGCGGTCGACGCCCTGGTTGATATCCGGGGACTGCTTGCCAATGATGTTGAGCACGCCGCAGGTGGCGCCGTCGAAACCAACATCGGAGCTGGTGTAGCCGATGTCGCAGATCACATCGCGGACGATCTGTTCGAGGTCGACCCAGGCGCTGGTGGTGACTTCGCCGGCGACTATCGCCACGCCGGTCTTGACCAGGGTCTCCACGGCCACGCGGGCTTGTTTGTCCTGGGCGATGATGGCGTCGAGCACCGCATCGGAAATCTGGTCGGCGATCTTGTCCGGATGGCCTTCGGATACGGACTCGGAGGTAAAGAGAGAGTATTCGCTCATCTATCGGTTTTCCTGTTTTGACCGGTGGGTGAGGGGCTTGCGAGCCTGTTCACGAGGATCATGAATAAGCACCTGGGCGATTGGATTGTTCAGGCTTGGCAAAATGCCGTACCTGAATTTGAAAGCCGTTACGTAAACCGACATATAGGCTCTCGCCGGGCAGCAGCCCGGCGGCCACGGCCCAGCGGGCCAGGTCGTCCTGTTCGAAACCCAGCCACAAATCGCCGCAGGCTTCGCGGGCCCAGCTCTGGTTGTGGCTGCACAACTCGGTGATCAGCAGGCTGCCGCCGGGGCGGATGCGCTGGGCCAGCTGTTTCAAAGCCTCGGCGGGCGCGGCGAAATGGTGCAGCACCATGTTCAGCACCAGGCAATCGCTGGCGGGGTAGTCGTCGACCAAGGCATCGGCCAGTTGCAAATCGACGTTGGCCAATCCGTCCTGTTCACAACGCAGGCGCGCCAGTTCGAGCATCGCCGAGCTGTTGTCCAGTGCGGTGACCTGGGCGAAGCGGCGCGCCAGTTCGGGCAGAAAACCGCCGTCGCCGGGGCCGATTTCCAGGGCCGTGGCGCCCGCCGCAAAATCCAGCGAGTCGAGCAGGGCCAGGGCGCTATCGCGGTATTGCGGCAAGCCGGCGATCAAGTCCTGCTGAGCCTGAAAGCTCGCCGCCATGCGCGCGAAAAAATCCCGGCTGGCCGCCGCGCGCTGGCCGTGTACTTCGGCGATGCGTCGTTGCACCTCAGGCGGCAGCTGCAGTTCGTCGACCTCGCCGAGCAGCGCCGCGTGCAAGGCGCCGCCGAGCTGATCGCCCTGGGCCAGGGCGCGGCGGTAGAAAATCGCATTGCCCTCACGGCGTGTCGCCACCAGCCCGGCCTGGGCCAGTACCTTGAGGTGGTGGCTCATGCCCGACTGGCCGATGGCGAAGATCTGCGCCAGCTCCAGTACGCCGAAGGAGTCGTTGCTCAGTGCGCGCAGCACATTCAATCGCAGCGGATCGCCGCCGGCCTTGCACAGGGCGGCCAGCTCATCGGCGGGGTCGAAATCCAGTTGGGGTGCGCGCAGGTTCATAGGATGGGCAGTCTAGTCGGTCATTTTTCATCCAGCAACACCAATATCAAAAAGTTTTGATATTGGTGTTTGGTGTCTCGTCCATTCGGCAAAGCCAGAAAACATTGGCTCTACGACTATCTGTGATTGCCCCGAGGGCGGTCGGTGGGCGAAAATGGCCGCCTTTTTCCGCACCCTTCGTTTTAGAAGCAGCCCCCGTAGGAGATTCAGTGATGCCCAGCCGTCGTGAGCGAGCCAATGCCATCCGTGCCCTGAGCATGGATGCCGTGCAGAAAGCCAACAGCGGCCACCCGGGTGCCCCGATGGGCATGGCGGACATCGCCGAAGTGCTGTGGCGCGACTATCTCAAGCACAACCCGAGCAACCCGAGCTTCGCCGACCGCGACCGCTTCGTGCTGTCCAACGGCCATGGCTCGATGCTGATCTACTCGCTGCTGCACCTCACCGGTTACGACTTGGGGATAGAAGACCTCAAGCAGTTCCGCCAACTGCACAGCCGCACCCCGGGCCACCCGGAATACGGCTATACCCCGGGCGTGGAAACCACCACCGGCCCGCTCGGCCAGGGCATGGCCAATGCCGTGGGCTTCGCCCTGGCGGAAAAAGTCCTGGGCGCTCAGTTCAACCGCGAAGGCCACAACATCGTCGACCACTTCACCTACGTGTTCCTCGGCGACGGCTGCATGATGGAAGGCATCAGCCATGAAGTCTGCTCCCTGGCCGGCACCCTGGGCTTGGGCAAGCTGGTCGCGTTCTACGACGACAACGGCATTTCCATCGACGGCGAAGTCGAGGGCTGGTTCACCGACGACACGCCGAAGCGCTTCGAAGCCTATGGCTGGCAAGTGATCCGCAACGTCGACGGGCATGATGCCGAAGAAATCAAGATCGCCATCGACACCGCACGCAAGAGCGAGCAGCCGACCCTGATCTGCTGCAAGACCACCATCGGCTTCGGCTCGCCGAACAAGCAGGGCAAGGAAGACTGCCACGGCGCGCCGCTGGGCAACGACGAAATCGCCCTGACCCGCGCCGCTCTCGGCTGGAACCATGGCCCCTTCGAAATTCCCGCGGATATCTACGCCGAATGGGATGCCAAGGAAGCCGGCGCCGCTGCCGAAGCCGAGTGGGACCAGCGTTTCGCTGCCTACGCCGCCGCCTACCCGGAGCTGGCTTCCGAGCTCAAGCGCCGCATCGCTGGTGAGCTGCCCGCCGATTTCGCCGAAAAGGCCGCGGCCTATATCCGTGACGTCGCCGAGAAGGGCGAAACCATCGCCAGCCGCAAGGCCAGCCAGAACGCGCTGAATGCCTTCGGCCCGCTGCTGCCGGAATTCCTCGGCGGTTCCGCCGACCTGGCCGGTTCCAACCTGACTCTGTGGAAAGGCTGCAAGGGCGTGTCGGCGCATGACGCATCCGGCAACTACATGTTCTACGGCGTGCGCGAGTTCGGCATGAGCGCGATCATGAACGGCGTCGCCCTGCACGGTGGTTTCGTGCCTTACGGCGCGACCTTCCTGATCTTTATGGAATACGCGCGCAACGCGGTGCGCATGTCCGCATTGATGAAGAAGCGTGTGCTCTATGTGTTCACCCACGACTCCATCGGCCTGGGCGAAGACGGCCCGACCCACCAGCCGATCGAGCAGCTGGCCAGCCTGCGCGGCACACCGAACCTCGACACCTGGCGCCCCTGCGATGCGGTGGAATCGGCGGTGGCCTGGAAATACGCGATCGAGCGTAACGACGGCCCGAGCGCGCTGATCTTCAGCCGGCAGAACCTGCCGCACCAGAGCCGCGATGCCCAGCAGCTCAGCGACATCGCCCGTGGCGCCTATGTACTGAAAGACTGCGCCGGTGAGCCGGAGCTGATCCTGATTGCCACCGGTTCGGAAATCGGCCTGGCGGTTGCCGCTTACGAGAAGCTCAGCGAACAGGGCCGCAAGGTGCGCGTGGTGTCGATGCCGTCGACCAGTGTGTTCGACCAGCAGGACGCCAGCTACAAGCAGGCGGTATTGCCGGTCGAAGTGGGGGCGCGTATCGCTATCGAAGCCTCCCATGCCGACTACTGGTACAAATACGTCGGTTTGGACGGCCGCATCATCGGCATGACCAGCTTCGGCGAATCGGCCCCGGCGCCAGCGCTGTTCGAACACTTCGGCTTCACCGTCGACAATGTTCTGGAAACCGCCGCAGAGCTGCTGGACGCCTGAAAACCTTGGTAGGAGCGAGCTTGCTCGCGATGCTCAAACATTGATCGCGAGCAAGCTCGCTCCTGCAGGTTGACCGCATTCGTGCCAAACATGCCAAAAAGCAATCGTCCCTATCGAATCGCCCTCAACGGCTACGGCCGTATCGGTCGCTGCGTGCTGCGTGCTCTGCATGAGCGTGGCGCTGGCGCCAGGCTTGAGATAGTCGCGCTGAACGATCTGGCCGACCAGGCCAGTATCGAATACCTGACCCGCTTCGACTCCACCCACGGCCGCTTTCCGGGCGAGGTGCGGGTCGAGGGCGATTGCCTGCATATCAACGGCAACTGCGTGAAGGTGCTGCGTAAGCCCTCGCCGGAAGCTATCGACTGGGCGGCGCTGGACATCGACCTGTTGCTCGAATGCTCCGGTGCCTACCATACCCGCGCCGACGCGCAGCGCTTTATCCAGGCCGGGGTGCCGCGGGTGCTGTTCTCCCAGCCGATGGCCGGCGAAGCGGATATCGATGCCACCGTGGTCTTCGGGGTCAATCAGGCTTGCCTGACGGGCAGTGAGCTGCTGGTGTCGAATGCCTCCTGCACCACTAATTGCGGGGTGCCGTTGCTCCGGCTGCTCGATCAGGCGATTGGTCTGGAGTACGTCTCCATCACCACCATTCACTCGGCGATGAACGATCAGCCGGTGATCGACGCCTATCACCATGAGGACCTGCGCCGCACGCGTTCGGCGTTCCAGTCGGTGATCCCGGTATCGACCGGCCTGGCGCGCGGCATCGAGCGCCTGCTGCCGGAACTAAGCGGGCGTATCCAGGCCAAAGCCATTCGAGTGCCGACGCTGAACGTCTCCTGCCTGGACATCACCTTGCAAACCGCACGCGATACCAGCGCCGAGGAAATCAACCGGATACTGCGCCAGGCCGCCGAAAGCGGCCCGCTGCAGGGCTTGCTCGCTTATACCGAGCTGCCCCATGCCAGCTGCGATTTCAACCACGATCCGCATTCGGCCATCGTCGACGGCAGCCAGACCCGGGTCTCAGGCCCGCGTCTGGTCAATCTGCTGGCCTGGTTCGACAACGAGTGGGGCTTCGCTAACCGCATGCTCGATGTCGCCGAACATTTTCTTTTAAAAGCCTGTCCACCCCCGTTTAACCAGCCCCCCGTGAAGGACTGACCTTATGACCGTTCTGAAGATGACCGACCTCGACCTCGCCGGTAAGCGCGTGCTGATCCGCGAAGACCTCAACGTCCCGGTGAAGGACGGCGCGGTGAAGAGCGACGCGCGCAT
>CAMPJN010000094.1 GCA_946886875.1 uncultured Pseudomonas sp. | reverse complement strand
GTTTGCAGGCGATCGAGACCTTGATCTTGCGCGCGGCGAAGCCGTCTTCGAGGCGTTGCAGCAGGCGGCGCACTTCGGCGTAGCGCTGTTTCATCGGCAGTTTGAGGTTGACCACGGCCTCGCGGCACAGGCCTTCACCGATCCAGGTTTCCAGCAGGGCGGCGTTGCGCGCGGGCTTTTCGACGATGTCGCAGACCATCCAGTCCACCGGTTGTTTGGGCTTCCAGGTGAAGCCATCGACCATCAGATGCTGCACCAGGCCGGTGTCCATCAGGCTTTCGGCCATGGGGCCGTTGTCGATCGCGGTGACCAGCATGCCGCGCTTGACCAGTTGATAGGTCCAGCCGCCCGGCGCGGCGCCGAGGTCGACGCCGGTCATCTCGTCCGACAGGCGCTCGTCCCACTGCTCGCGGGGAATAAAGGTATGCCAGGCTTCTTCCAGCTTGAGGGTCGAGCGACTTGGCGCCTCGCGGGGGAACTTCAGGCGCGGGATACCCATGGGCCAGAGCGCCGAGTTATGCGGCTCGGCCATGCCGACGAAGACTTCGCGGCCACTCTTGAAGGTCAGCAGCAGACGCGGCTTCTGCGCGTCCTCTACCAATTTGCCGGTCTTGGTCAGGGCATTGCGCAACGGCGCCTCGAACTTCTTGCAGAAGTTCGACAGCTCCTTGCCGTCGTTGGTGTCCAGCACTTCCAGCCACAGGCTGCCGAACACCGGCGAGCCCGCCAGGTGGCCCAGCAGCACGCTGATCCGATCCAGCTCAGGCAGGTCGATAAACACCCCACGCGCCCACTGCCGCGGAAAGATCAGCTGGGTGAAACGCACGCCGCGCATCAAACGTTCGGCGCCCTCGGTCTCGGTACAGATAAATTCGGCGCAGGCGGTGCTGGGTTTGGCCTTGGCATAGCCGGCAACGTTCAGGCGCGCCGCATGCTCGGCGATCTCCGCACAGACCTCGTTTTCGAAACCGGGGCGGCAGTGCAGTAGCAGGGTATTTATCGGCGGGGTAATCATCGGGGGCTCTCCTCAAGGCGCGCATCATAGCCGAGTCGGGAACCCGAAGCCCTTGCAACCTGTCCAGTTAAGAGACCCGATGGTTTGCTTTCCCGCGGTGCTACGCCGCTGCGAACCATTGATAGAACCCGACCTGCCGCACGCCACGAATGGCGCGCCTCATCGAGCAGAGCTAGGGTGAAGGCTCTGCAGCAATTAATCCGGCTTGCACCGTGGCAAGCCTCTGGAGATGCGCAATGCCTTCCTTAGACAGCCTGAACAGCCGCCGCAGCCTTGATGTTGATGGCCAGACCTACCACTACTTCAGCCTGCCCGAAGCCGCCAAATCCCTCGGCAATATCGACCGTTTGCCGATGTCGTTGAAAGTGCTTCTGGAAAACCTGCTGCGCTGGGAAGACGGTAAAACCGTCACCGGCAGCGACCTGCAAGCCATGGCCGATTGGCTGAAAACCCGCAGTTCGGAGCGCGAGATCCAATACCGCCCGGCGCGGGTTTTGATGCAGGACTTCACCGGCGTGCCGGCGGTGGTCGACCTCGCAGCCATGCGCGACGCCATGGCCAAAGCCGGCGGCGACCCGCAGAAGATCAATCCGCTGTCGCCGGTCGATCTGGTGATCGACCACTCGGTGATGGTGGATAAATTCGCCAGTTCAGCGGCCTTCGGCGAGAACGTCGCCATCGAGATGCAGCGCAACGGCGAGCGTTACGCCTTTCTGCGTTGGGGCCAGCACGCCTTCGACAACTTCAGAGTGGTGCCGCCGGGCACCGGCATCTGCCACCAGGTCAACCTGGAATACCTCGGCCGCACCGTGTGGACCAAGGAAGAACACGGCCAGGTCTTTGCCTTCCCCGATACCCTGGTCGGCACCGACTCGCACACCACCATGATCAACGGCCTCGGCGTGCTCGGCTGGGGCGTCGGCGGTATCGAGGCGGAAGCGGCAATGCTCGGCCAGCCGGTGTCGATGCTGATCCCCGAAGTCATCGGTTTCAAACTCACCGGCAAACTCAAGGAAGGCATCACCGCCACCGATCTGGTGCTGACCGTCACCCAGATGCTGCGCAGCAAGGGCGTGGTCGGCAAGTTCGTCGAGTTCTACGGCGACGGCCTGGCCGAGCTACCCCTGGCGGATCGCGCGACTATCGCCAACATGGCCCCTGAATACGGCGCCACCTGCGGTTTCTTCCCGGTCGATGCGATCACCTTGGGTTACCTGCGCCTGTCCGGCCGGCCGGAGCAAACGGTGAAACTGGTCGAGGCCTACTGCAAGGCCCAGGGCCTGTGGCGCGAGCAGGGTCAGGAGCCGGTATTCAGCGACAGCCTGAACCTCGACATGAGCAGCGTCGAAGCCTGCCTGGCCGGGCCGAAACGCCCGCAGGATCGAGTTCCCCTGCCGCTGGTCAAACAGACCTTCGATGAGTTCGTCGGCCTGCGGCTCAAACCCACCGCCAAGGAAGAAGGCCGCCTGCTCAGCGAAGGCGGTGGCGGCACCGCCATCGGCAGCGATGAGTCTCATAACCAATTCGAGTATGAGCATGAGGGCGAGACCCATCGGCTGAGCAACGGCGCCGTGGTGATCGCCGCTATCACCTCCTGCACCAACACCTCCAACCCCAGCGTGATGATGGCCGCCGGCCTGCTGGCGAAGAAAGCCTGCGAGAAGGGCCTGCAGCGCAAACCCTGGGTCAAGAGTTCCCTGGCGCCCGGCTCCAAGGTAGTGACCGACTACTTCAAAGCCGCCGACCTGACCCAGTATCTCGACCGGCTGGGCTTCGATCTGGTCGGCTATGGTTGCACCACCTGCATCGGCAATTCCGGGCCGCTGCTCAAACCCATCGAACAGGCGATCCAGCAGCACGACCTGACGGTGGCTTCGGTGCTTTCCGGCAATCGAAACTTCGAGGGCCGCGTGCATCCGCTGGTGAAAACCAACTGGCTGGCCTCGCCGCCCCTGGTGGTGGCCTACGCCCTGGCCGGCAGCGTGCGCCTGGACCTCAGCCATGAACCGCTGGGCATCGGCAAGGACGGCGAGCCGGTGTACCTGCGCGATATCTGGCCGAGCCAGGCGGAGATTTCCGAGGCGGTTCAGCGGGTCGATACCGCGATGTTCCATAAGGAATACGCCGAAGTGTTCGCCGGCGACGCGCAATGGCAGGCGATCGAGGTGCCGCAAGCCGATACCTACGCCTGGCAGACCGACTCCACCTATATCCAACATCCGCCGTTCTTCGAGGCCATCGCTGAAGCGCCGCCGCATATCGGCGATATCCACCACGCGCGCATCCTCGCCCTGCTCGGCGACTCGGTCACCACCGACCACATTTCCCCGGCTGGAAACATCAAGGCCGACAGCCCGGCCGGCCGTTATCTGTGCGAGCAAGGCGTCGCGCCCCAGGACTTCAACTCCTACGGGGCCCGCCGAGGCAACCACCACGTAATGATGCGCGGCACCTTCGCCAATATTCGTATCCGCAACGAAATGCTCGGCGGCGAAGAAGGCGCGCTCACCCTGCATGTGCCCAGCGGCGAAAAGCTGGCGATCTACGACGCCGCCATGCGCTACCAGGAACAAGGCACGCCGCTGGTGGTGATCGCGGGTAAGGAATATGGCACCGGATCGAGCCGCGACTGGGCGGCCAAGGGCACCAACCTGCTCGGCATCAAGGCGGTGCTCGCGGAAAGCTTCGAACGCATCCACCGCTCCAACCTGGTCGGCATGGGCGTGCTGCCCTTGCAGTTCGACCCTGGGCAAAACCGCAAGACGCTGCGCCTGACCGGCAAGGAAAGCATCAATATCTATGGCCTGGACGGTGTGGAACCACACCCGCAGATGAAGCTGATGATTGAAATAGTCCGCGAGGACGACAGCCGGGAAAATATCGAGGTGCTGTGCCGCATCGACACCCTCAACGAAGTCGAATACTTCAAGGCCGGCGGCATTCTGCATTATGTGCTGCGCCAGTTGATCGAAGCGTCTTGATCTCGCTGAGTAGCCCGTTTCAGGGCGGTTGCAGCGCAGCACAGGCAACATAACTCGGCTAAGGTACAGGTTAGCTTTCGCGACTCAACTTCGAGCTTAAACGGTCGATTACCTGACATCGACCACAGGACATACCTCAAATGCGCAATAACCAGCCGATCACTCAACGCGAAAGAACCTTCCCGGCTCAGCAGCGCTTGATCTCCACCACGGACGCCAAAGGTCAGATCACCTACTGCAACGACGCCTTTGTTGAGATCAGCGGCTACAGCCAAGACGAGTTGATTCGCGCGCCCCATAACATCGTGCGCCATCCAGATGTCCCACCAGCCGTATTCCAGCATCTGTGGGAAACCTTGAAACAAGGCCGGCCGTGGATGGGCATCGTCAAGAACCGTTGCAAGAATGGCGACCATTACTGGGTCAATGCCTACGTCACCCCGGTGCTGGAGAACAGACAGATAGTCGGTTATGAATCGGTACGCACCAAACCCAGCGCCGAGCAGGTGCGCCGCGCAGAGGCGCTGTACCGGCGGATCAATGGTGGCGGCGCCGCCATCCCGAGCAGCGAACGCTGGCTGCCGGTACTGCAGAACTGGCTACCGTTCATTCTGGTCAGCCAGATCGGCTTCCTGGTCGGCGTCTGGCTCAACAGCTCCTGGGGGTTCATTCTCGCCGCGGCCCTCTCGATTCCACTTGGCTTGGCTGGGCTGGCATGGCAGAACCGCGGTATCAAGCGACTGCTGCAGCTGGCCGACCAGGCCACCTCGGACCCATTGATCGCGCAGATGTACACCGACAGCAGCGGCGATCAGGCGCGCCTGGAACTGGCCATGCTCAGCCAGGAGGCGCGCTTGAAAACCTGCCTGAGCCGCCTGCAGGACACCGCCGAAAACCTCGCCAAGCAAGCGCAACAGGCTGACGCCTTGGCGCACAGCAGCTCGGCCGGGCTGGATCGCCAACGTCAGGAAACCGAACAGGTTGCTACCGCAGTCAATGAAATGGCCGCCACTACCCTGGAGGTCGCCAGCAACGTGGCGCGCACTGCCATCGCCACCCAGGAAGCCAACCGCCTGACCAGCCAGGGCCGCAGCATCGCCGCGGAAACCCGCGAAGCCATTCAGCGCCTGTCCCTGTCAGTCGGCGATACCGGCGAAACCGTTACCCGCCTGGCCCAGGACAGCAATGAAATCGGCGGTGTGGTTGACGTGATCAAAGGCATCGCCGATCAAACCAATCTGCTCGCCCTTAACGCCGCCATCGAAGCCGCCCGCGCCGGTGAAATGGGCCGCGGCTTCGCCGTGGTTGCCGACGAAGTGCGCTCGCTGGCGCAACGCACCACCGAATCCACCGGGCAGATCCACCAATTGATCGCCAAACTGCAGCGCACTGCCGAAGAAGCGGTGATGGCCATGGAAATCGGCCGCAAACAGGCCGACGACGGCGTCGAGCGCGTGCAGCAGGCCGACCAGGCCCTGGCCGGCATCAGCGATGCGGTGGCCAATATCTCCGATATGGCCAACCAGATCGCCTCTGCGGCGGAGGAACAAAGCTCGGTGGCGGACGAAATCAACCGCAATATCACCAACATTGCCCAACTGGCGGAGAAGACCTCGGGCGAAGCGCACAACAGCGCCGAACTCAGCAAGCAACTCACCGCCACCGCCAAAGGCCAATACGCACTGGTGGAGCGGTTTAACCGTTAGCAATGCCCCTATTAGGTGTTGGTAGGTTGGGTTGAGGAGCGCAGCGAAACCCAACGACATGCCGATGCCTGTTGGGCATCGCTGCGCTCAGTGCCAACCTACCGATTGTTGCTGGCCATCCGCCTCGCCACAGTAAACTCCCGCCCTCCTACTTTCAGACCTTCACGATGCCATCCAAGCTGCTCTTCCTTCCCGGCGCCTCCGGCAATACGCAGTTCTGGTTGCCGGTCGCACAACGACTCGCTCACCCCGCCGAAAAAGTCCATATCGGCTGGCCTGGATTTGCTTCCACACCTGCGGATGCGGACATCCAGGGACTCGATGACCTGGCTGCACGGATCGTTGCGCAGATCCAAACCCCAACGGCATTGATCGCGCAATCCATGGGCGGGGTTATCGCGGTATTGGCCGCGCTGGAAAAGCCGCAACTGGTCACCCATCTGGTGCTGACAGTTACCTCCGGCGGCATGGATATGGCAGGCTTCGGCGCGGAAGACTGGCGGCCAGGGTTCTTCGCGGCCAACCCCGGATTGCCCCGCTGGTTCGGCGCCTACCATCAAGACCTGACAGCCAAGCTCGCCACGCTGGCCATCCCCACCCTGCTGCTCTGGGGCGACGCCGACCCGATCAGCCCGGTCGCGGTGGGCCAGCGTCTGGAGGCGCTGTTACCCTGCGCACAGCTGCATGTGTTCCCAGGCGGGGATCACAACCTTGGCAATACCTTTGCCGAAGACATTGCGCCCTTGATCGATCAACACCTTCGCACCACCATCTAATTGCCCGTTCAACTGGAATAGCCGCGACCATCAACCATCGCAAGGAGCCTTCCATGATCAGCCTTGAATTCCTTATCACTTCGTTGATCGTGGTGCTTATTCCGGGAACCGGAGTGATTTATACGATCTCCGCCGGCCTGACTCAGGGTCGCAAGGCCAGCGTATTCGCCGCGCTCGGCTGCACCGCTGGCATCGTTCCCCATCTTATGGCCACGGTCCTCGGCTTGGCCGCCGTCCTGCACAGCAGCGCGCTCGCCTTTCAGGCGCTGAAGTATGCCGGGGTCGCTTATTTGCTCTATATCGCCTATGCCACCTGGCGCGACAAATCCGCTTTTGCCGTCGATAGCAGCTCGACCAGAAACTCGGCCTCTCATCTGGTACTAAAGGCGTTTCTGCTCAATATCCTCAACCCCAAGTTGACCCTGTTCTTTCTCGCCTTCCTGCCGCAATTCATTCAGCCGGGCACCAGCGATGCCTTCGCGCAGCTTGTGCTGCTGAGCACGGTATTTATGGCGATGACCTTCATCGTATTCGTCGCTTATGGCTTTCTCGCCCATGCATTTCGCAAAGCCGTTGTCGAGTCGCCGCAGGTGCAAACCTGGCTGCGTCGCGGTTTCGCCGCGGCCTTTGCCGGCCTTGGGGCAAATCTGGCCGCCAGCGAGCGGTGACGCCAAGTCATCGACCTGCTTCTCACCGCTACGACTTGGGAGTTCGATATGAACAGAATCAACCTGCAAGAGAAGTTCAAGCTGGTCGAGGGCTATTGGTCGCCGAAGATAGTGGGCGAACTCAATGGCCAATACGTAAAACTGGCCAAGTTCAAAGGCGAGATGGTTTGGCACGCCCATGCCAATGAAGATGAATTCTTTCAAGTAATCAAAGGCACTATCGTCATTCACCTGCGAGAGAAAAGCATCACCCTGAATGAGGGCGAATGTTTCATCGTACCCAGAGGGGTGGAACATAAACCCGAAGCGATGGAAGAAGCCCAGGTGCTGATGTTCGAACCCAAGGCGACGCAACACACCGGCACCACCGAGAGCGAGTTAACCGTCGCCATCGATAACCAACACTGGATATAGCCTCTGCGACCTGGTTGCAGCATCGAATTCATGTACAGGGAGCGTTTCATGTACCACGCCGTCATTCGGGTAATCGTAAAAAACCTATTTCGCGCGCTTAACAAGGGCGACTATGAGCCGATTCTTACGGGGCTGGCCCCTGAGTTCGAGCATTGGTTTGTTGGCACCCATGCCCTCTCCGGTTTGCGTACCAGCATGCCGACGACCAGGGCCTGGTATCAGCGCCTGTACAAGATTTTCCCCAATATAAACTTTGATATACGCAACATTGCCGTAAGCGGTTGGCCGTGGAACACCCTGGTCGCAGTCGAATGGACGGACAGCTATACCCTGTTGAATAACGAAAAGCGCTCGAACTGCGGCGTGCATATGATCCGCCTGGTGTGGGGCAAAGGTGTTTCGGTGCACATCTACTGCGATACCAAGCTGCTGTTGGAAAACCTTGCCATTCAGCAAGCTGGCGGCGTCGACGAGGCGGCTTGTGCGCCCTTGATCGATTAACGGCAATAGACCTGACTCAAACCGATTCACTCCCCACACCACGCCGATGCAATAGCTGGAAATATCATGTTCGCTACCCCGTTAAGCCGTGAAGAAGTATTACGCAATTACTTTCGGGCCAAGGACGAAAACCGTCCCCATCTATTAGCCTGGGTGTTCTCAGCCGACGCCAAGCTCGAGGTGCGCAACCGGGCCAGCGAGATTGCCTTCCCGGCATTCACCGAAGGCCGTGCGGCAATAGCCGATGTTCTGGTCGGCAACTTCGGCCAGACCTATGAAAACGTTTATTCCTTCTATATGACACGGCCAGCATCGGACACACAGACATTCGCATGTGATTGGCTGGTCGTCATGTCCGAGAAAAGCAGCAAGACCGTGCGGGTAGGATGTGGCCGGTATGACTGGAGATTCGAAACAGGCTCCACGGGCCTGGCGACGAACCTGGTCATTACTATCGAGGCGATGCAGGTGCTACCACCCGAATCGCTCGAATCCACCTATCAATGGATGGCGAAACTCGAGTATCCGTGGTCATCGGCCGCGCAAGTGGAAGCAGCCGCCCCGCCAGTTGAGTCTATCGCCCAGGTCGTGCGCTATCTCACAAGAGGTTGAACGCCTGCCACGCATGTGGGCAGACCGTCCGTCCGCTGCAATTATTCCGCCCTCAATGAAGACGCACCCCATGCAGTACCAGCTGACATTCTCGACGCACCTGGCAGCATCGCCTTCCACCGTCTGGGACTGGATGACTTCTTTCGCTGGCATTTCCAGGGAAATGTCGCCTTATCTGCATATGTCCAAACCAAGCGGGGTAAGCGATCTCCGTTCGCTTGCGTTCCAACCCGGCCAGCCGATGTTTCGCAGCTGGATCAGCCTGTTCCATCTGATTCCCTTCGATTATTCCGACCTCACCCTGGTCAGCCTCGAAGAAGGTGTGGGCTTCGTCGAGCAGTCGCCCATGGGCAGCATGCGTAGCTGGCGGCACTCGCGCCAACTCAGATCAGCGGCGGATGGTGGCTGCGTACTGACCGATGAGTTGACCTTCGAGCCGAGAACCGCCGGTTGGCTGTGCTGCAGAATCGTCCGTGCGTTCTTTAGCCATCGGCACCGCATGCTGGCGCGTTACCTCGGCACAAGCGCCTGATTGGTCGTGGCAACCGCGACTGTCACAGCGCGCACCGTCCTCAGCGTTTGAACAAGGGATAAGGGTTGATCGCCGTACCTTGCCACCAGCGCTTCTCCGGGCCGAGCTGGAAAACCGCGAAATGCAGATGTGGCGCCAGGGCGTTGGCGTTACCGCTGACGCCGACGTAACCGAGCAGTTCGCCGCGCTTGAGTTCCTGACCTTCCACCAAACCCGCTGCGTAGCTATCCAGGTGCGCGTAGTAATAAGCGAAGCTGCCACTGGCATCGTATTGATAGAGGGTCAGGCCGCCGGCCACGCTGTCGAAGAGCTTTACCAGCGGGCCATCGTCGACCGCAACCACCGGCGTCTTCAGCGGCGCCATGATGTCGATCGCTTCGTGTAGCCCGCTGCCGCGTGTGTCGTTGAAGGTGTCGACAAGCTGCTCGACCGTTATACCGACCACCGGAATATCCAGTGAACCCGGGTGTTCGGCCAGCGCAACAGGAATCACCGCTGCCGATGCGCCAGGCCCCTCGACAAGCGGATTATTGGCTGGGCTAGCCGCTGGCGCGCCAGATGCCACTACCAGCTGCGATCGCGCGCTGCTTTGCGAAGGGCTCGGCGCGAAGCCCGCCACCATATCCCTCTGCTGATAAGAAAACAGACTGGCCGCGCCAACCAGGGCAGCTACTGCAATTATAAAAACGCTTTTCATAACGGCCTGTGTACTCGTGCAAAACAGCGGGAAGACGGTACTGCTCACCCGGCTGGGTAACGCTGCAATGGAAGAGATGGCTGCGCCTGGTTCTGGCAGATCACCTATCCTGACGCAGCGGGCCAAATCGAGATTGCGCCGATAGGAGCTACAGATGCTGACAAAATACCTGTATATCGCGGGCTGCATGCCTTTTCTGCTACTGGGCCTGTTGCATACGGCCTATACGATCGCAGACACCTACAACCCCAAACGCCTGATCCCTTATAAATCCGGGGTTATGGGCCTGATGAAAGAATCCACGCTGGCGTTGACCAAGGAAACCGACATGTGGCGCATGGGTTGGGTTCAATATCAGCCACGGCGTCGGTCTGTTGTTTTTCGCCGTTACCCTGCTCTACTTCGCCATCCTGCATAGCGCCTTTCTGCAAGGTTCGATCTTCCTGCTGTCTACAGCCCCCCTGGTTGCCTTGATTTACCTTCTGCTGTCGAAGAAATACTGGTTTCGTATCCCCATGGTGGGCTCGGCGCTAGGCTTTTTCTGTTTCCTCGCTGGCTCGCTGGCCCGGATGTACGGCTAGGCCACGTATCGAAATGAGGTGGGCCAATGCCCGCGACGCTGCCTTGCTTGCATTATCTGACTTTCTTTCCTGGTCCCGGTGTAACCAAACGCCCTTCTCCGCCGTATCTATCAGTGTCGTTACTTAAAACCCACTGAAGGAAGCTATCGATGTCCAGCACAATCCAGTTCAAGACCCTGATCGGCGCGGTGATTTTCGCATTTACCGGCATGGTCTCCGCCGCCGACTATTCGGCTCCGGCCAAACCCGCCAAAGTGGTCGAAACCTCGGGCATAGGCGCCGCGCGTCTGGCCATCGACAAGTGGGAGTACGAAAAAGCCATCGCACTGCTCAAGGTCGAAGCAGCCAAAGACCCGAACAACGCCGATGTACAAAATCTGCTGGGCTACAGTAATCGCAAGCTGAAACGCTACGACTTGGCCCTGAACTACTACCAGAAGGCTTTGGCCTTGCAGCCTGAGCATCGCGGCGCCAACAACTACCTTGGCCACCTGTATCTGGAAACCGGCAAGCTGGAAAAAGCCCAGGAGCGCCTTGCCGTACTGGACAAGGCCTGCACCTTCGGTTGCGAGGAATACAGCGAGCTGAAACTGGCCATCGCCGCGCACAAACAACAACAGCTTGCCGATAATTGATGCCATTGGCGGGCCGGATGCGCCGCGGCGGCTCACCCACCGCGGCCATAATGTCCGCCAAGTTTTATCCAAGGGATTGTCTAGGGATTGCATGAACGAGCCATTGACTGACCTGCTGAGTCGTAGTGCCCTGGGAGACCGCGGCGCCTTCGCCCGGCTCTATGAACTGGCCTCGCCCAAGCTGTATGGCATCGCCATGCGCCTGCTCAAACAGCGCTCGCAAGCGGACGATGCGCTGCAGGAGGCATTCAGCAAAATCTGGTACCGGGCCGGTAGCTACCGGCCCGACCTGGGCAACCCGATGACCTGGATGACCGCCATCCTGCGTAATCAGGCGCTGGACATG
>CAMPJN010000093.1 GCA_946886875.1 uncultured Pseudomonas sp. | reverse complement strand
TGCACCTGGGCGCCCAGGCGATCCGCTGCGGCGACGCCGAGGTGATCATCGCCGGTGGCATGGAGAACATGAGCCTGGCCCCCTACGTCATGCCCGGCGCGCGCACCGGCCTGCGCATGGGCCACGCCAAGCTGGTCGATACCATGATCAGCGACGGCCTGTGGGATGCGTTCAACGACTACCATATGGGCATCACCGCCGAGAACCTGGTGGACAAGTACGGCATCAGCCGTGAAGCCCAGGACGCCTTCGCCGCCGCCTCGCAGCAGAAAGCCTGCGCCGCCATCGAAGCCGGGCGCTTCGCCGACGAAATCACCCCGATCATGATCCAGCAGCGCAAGGGCGAGCCCGTAGCCTTCGCCACCGACGAACAACCGCGCGCCGGCACTACCGCCGAGTCCCTGGGCAAACTCAAGCCGGCGTTCAAGAAGGACGGCAGCGTCACCGCCGGCAATGCCTCCAGCCTCAACGACGGCGCCGCCGCGGTGCTGCTGATGAGCGCGGCCAAAGCCAAGGCCATGGGTTTGCCGGTACTAGCGCGCATCGCCGGCTACGCCAATGCCGGCGTCGACCCGGCGATCATGGGCATCGGCCCGGTCAGCGCGACCCAGCGCTGCCTGGCAAAGGCCGGCTGGGAGCTGCAGCAATTGGACCTGATCGAAGCCAACGAAGCTTTCGCCGCCCAGGCCCTGGCAGTCGGCAAGGAGCTGGGTTGGGATGCGAGCAAGGTCAACGTCAACGGCGGCGCCATCGCCCTTGGCCACCCCATCGGCGGCTCCGGCTGCCGGGTGCTGGTAACCCTGTTGCATGAAATGATCAAACGCGACGCCAAGAAAGGCCTGGCTACCCTGTGCATCGGCGGCGGGCAGGGCGTGGCTTTGGCGATTGAACGCGGGTAAACCACGCCTCCCGCGTAGGGTGGGCACCGTAGGTTGGGCCGGGCCACGCTGGCTGAGCTCCGCGAAGCCCAACGAGGCATGACCGTTCGACCGCAATGCTGGGCTTCCTGCGTCAGCGCCAACCTACCCGTTGCTCAACGACCGCAATCCCGTGAACCCGCCAACCTTGGCGGGTTGCACCCGCCCTACACGCCGACCCGAAACCCGACGCTTTTCTTGGTAAACTGCGCGCCTTTCTCTTCCCGAGCCGCCGCGCATGCCCGCTCTCGACCAGGCGCTGCGCGCCGCCCTGAATAACCGCCAAGACCTGCTCGCCGAGCTGCACAGCCAAGGCACCGACTGCTATCGCCTGTTTCACGGCAGCCAGGAAGGCGCCGGCGGCCTGACCATCGACCGCTACGGCCCGCAACTTTTGGTGCAAAGCTTCCACCAGAGCCTGGGCCGCGACGAGTTGCTGCAACTGGCCGCGCAATGCAATCAAGCCCTCGAGACACCCTTGGCGCTGGTCTATAACGACCGCTCCCTGGGCAACTCGCGGATCGACCGTAGCGACCCGATTTACCAGGCCGAACCCGCCGCCCTGGAGGATCTGATCGGCCACGAATGGGGCCTGAACTACCGTGTACGTGGTCGCCACGCGGGCCAGGACCCGCTGCTGTTTCTCGATCTGCGCAACGCCCGCGGCTGGGTCAAGCAACACAGCGCCGGCAAGTCGGTACTCAACCTGTTCGCCTATACCTGCGGCGTCGGCCTTAGCGCCGCGGCTGGCGGCGCCAGCGAAGTGGTCAATCTGGATTTCGCCGAAGGCAACCTGGCGGTCGGCCGCGAGAACGGCGCGCTCAACCCAACGCTGCCGCCCATGCAATTTATCCAGTCGGACTATTTCCCGGCGATTCGCCAACTGGCCGGCCTGCCGATCAGCGCGCGCCGCGGGCAAAAATTACCGTCCTACCCACGCCTCGAACAACGCCAGTTCGATCTGGTATTTCTCGACCCGCCGGCCTGGGCCAAAAGCGCCTTCGGCACCGTCGACCTGCTGCGCGACTATCAGAGCCTGCTCAAGCCGGCGCTGCTCGCCACCGCCGACGACGGCGTGCTGATCTGCTGCAACAACCTGGCGAAGGTCGCCTTGAGCGACTGGCGCGAACAGGTGCTGCGCTGCGCGGAAAAACTTGGTCGCCCGGTGCGCGATTGTCAGACACTGACACCCGCGGCAGACTTCCCCTCCATGGACGGCCAGCCGCCGCTAAAGACCCTGATTCTGCAGTTCTAAACAGCTCACAAATCCCATTAAACCGGGCCTGCTGAACTGAAGGCACATGCCATACTCAAAGGCATTTCTCATCGGAAGACGACGTTGTTATGAGTAAAGGAATCAAACGCGCCGCCAGCGCCCTGCTGATCGCCGTCGCCTTCTACAGCTTGCTGGGTTTCCTGATCCTGCCGGGTATCGGCCTGCGCATCGCCAACCAGCAACTGGCGCAATACACCAACGCGCCGGCCAGCTTGCAGCGCTTGCAGGTCAACCCTTTCAGCCTGGAACTCAGCCTATGGGGCCTGCACATCGGCGAAGCGAACCGAGCGCAGATTGCCTTCGAACGTTTCTACGCCAATCTGCAACTCGACAGCCTATGGCGCGGCGCTCTGCATCTGGACGCGATCGAGTTGGATAAACCCCATAGCCAGTTGCTGTTCGCCAAGGACGGCACGCTCAACCTGAGCCAACTATTCAAGCTACCAACCCCCGGCGAACCGGCCCCTGAGCCGACGCAGCCCTTCCCGCTGCGGATCGAGCGGATCGAACTGAGCGGCGGCAACCTGCATTTTCGCGATCTGCGCCCCAGCGAGCCGATCGAATTCCTCTATGACGACCTCAGTTTCGAGTTGCACAACCTCAGCACCTTGCCCGACGACAACGCCGAGTTGACCCTGGTCGCTACCGGCCCCACCGGTGGCCGTATCGACTGGAGCGGTACCCTCAGCCTGGTGCCGATCGCCTCCAGCGGCAGCCTCAAAGTCAGCGATGGGCAGATGAAAGCCTTCTGGCCCTATGTCCGCGATGCCGTGCCTCTGGCCCTGGAAGCAGGCGCCTTCAACCTAGCCACCGATTACCGCTTCAGCCTGAGCGAGCGCACCGAGCTATTGCTGAACAATATCCAGCTGGAGGTTGCGCCTCTCGCCCTCAAGACCATCGATGGCCAGCAACTGCTCAAGCTGGCACAGCTACAAATCAGCGAAACCAGCGTCGACCTGGCCAAGCAGCAGGTCGTGGTCGGCAAGGTTCGCAGCCAGCAATTGGAAACCTGGGCCGCGCGCGAAGCCGATGGCCAGCTGGATTGGCAAAAGCTGTTCGCCCCCGCCGAAACCCTACAGGCAGCGCCAGCCGCGGATCCCGCCAACCCCAGCAAGCCCTGGCAAGTCGTGCTGCGCGATGTGCAACTGCGCGACTATCGAATCCACTTGGCCGACCGCGTGCCGCAGCAACCCGTGGCCCTTGAAGTAGGCCCGCTGAACCTCGACCTGAGCAACTTCGACAGCCTCGGCACCTCGCCCTTTGGCCTCAAGCTGGATAGCGGCCTGGGCAAGCAGGGCAAAATAAAAGCCGAGGGCCAGGTGCAGCTAAACCCGACCAGCGCCAGCCTCAAGATCAGCAGCCAGGCCATCGACTTGCGTGTGGCCCAGGCCTATCTCAGCCCTTTCGTCCATCTTGAGCTACGCAGCGGCCTGCTCGACAGCGATCTCGAGGTACAACTCACCAGCACCGAGCCCTTGGCTTTCAGCGTCAACGGCAAGGCCCAGGTCAATCAACTGCACACCCTGGACACCATCAAGGAGCGCGACTTCCTGCGCTGGCAACAGCTCGACCTGCTCGGTATCAACTACCAGCATGGCGACCGCCTGAACATCGACAAGGTGCAGCTGAGCCAACCCTATGTGCGCTTTATCATCAACGAAGACCTCAGCACCAATCTGGGCGAGTTGGTCATAGCGGCTCCCGCCGCTGGCATCGCGCAGCCCGCACCGGCTGCGCAAACGGCGAGCCCGCCCCTGGCGATCCGCATCGGCGAAGTGACCTTGCAGGACGGCTCGGCGAATTTCGCCGATTTCAGCCTGACTCCCAATTTCGCCACCGCGATCCAGCAGCTCAACGGGCGCATCGGCACCCTCGACAACCGCAGCCAGGCGCCTTCCAGCGTGAACATCGCCGGCAAGGTCGACCGCTACGCACCGGTCAGCATCAAGGGCAGCCTGAACCCCTTCGATCCGCTGGAACGCCTGGATATCCATACCCAATTCAAGCAGCTCGAACTGACCACCCTGACGCCCTACTCCGGTAAATTCGCCGGCTATCGCATCCGCAAGGGCCGGCTCAGCCTGGACCTGCATTACCGCATCAGCCAGGGCCAGCTGAATGCCGAGAACAGCGTGGTGGTCGAACAACTGCAACTCGGCGAGAAAGTCGACAGCCCCAGCGCGGTCGACCTGCCGATCCGCCTGGCGGTGGCTTTGCTCAAGGATACCGAGGGCAAGATCGCTCTGAGCCTGCCGGTTAGCGGCGACCTCAATAACCCGCAGTTCAGCGTCATGCCGATCGTCTGGAAGACTCTGCGCAATCTGGTACTGCGCGCGGCCCAGGCGCCCTTCAAATTTATTGGTGGGCTGGTCGCCGGCGGCTCGGATATAGACCTCAGCAGCGTGCATTTCAGCGCCGGCAGCAGCGAACTGGACGGCGATGCCCAGCGCGTACTGGACACCCTGGCCAGCGCTTTGAAGGAGCGCCCGGCGCTGCGTTTGGAAGTACAGGGCGTGAGCGCGCAGAGCAGCGATGGGCCGCCGCTGGCCGAGCAGCGCCTGCAACGCGAATACCAGCGCACTTACTACCGCATCCTGCAACGCCGCGGCGATACGGTGCCGGCGGAGGCCAGCCTGTTGCAGGTGCCGGAAGAGGAAAAAGCGTCCTTGCTCGAAGGCATCTACCGCACCCGTCTGAAGCAACAACCACCGGCCGAATGGGCGGACCTGGATGAGCAGGAGCGCAGCGACAAACTGCGTGAAGGGCTGCTGCGCTTCTGGGAAAAAAGCGCGGCGCTGCAACGCCGACTGGCCCAGGCGCGGGCGGCCGAAATCAAGGACTACCTGGTTGATCGCGGCGGCTTACCGGACGCCCGCGTCTACCTGCTGGATGCTAACCTGGGCCAGGCGCAAGCCGATGGCCGCGTGGCCACTCAGCTGCAGCTCGACAGTGATTAAGGTGACGCCCATGACCCGTATCCATGCCCTTTGTTTGGGCCTGATATTTCTCAGCACAGCCGGCGCTGCCCAGGCCGATACCCTGCGTTGCGGCAGCCAACTGATCAGCCTCGGCGCGCGCAGTTTCGAAGTGCTGCAAAAATGTGGCGAGCCGGCCGCACGCGACCTGATCGGCTATAGCCTCGGCCCTAACGACCGCCGCGAGTACAGCATCGAGGAATGGGTTTATGGCCCGGACAATGGCATGCTCAGCATCCTCACGTTCGAGGGTAACCGCTTGCGCCAGATCGAACGCCAACGTAGTTATTAACCGCCACGGATAGCCCATGAAGAACCTGCTGATCGCCCTGCTGATACTCCTGCCCGCCAGTGCAATGGCCTCCTCCACCCTGCGCTGCGGCAGTGCGCTGATCAGCCTCGAAGACTCCGGCAGCGTTGTCGTCAGCAAATGCGGCGAGCCGCTGAGCCGCGACTTCCTTGGTTACCGCGAGGTGATCGACGCCTACGGCTTCCGTCAGGAAGTGGCCATCGAAGAATGGTCCTACGGCCCGCGTAACGGCATGTACCACTTCCTGCGTTTCGAGGCCAACCGCCTGGTCGGGATAGAAAGCAAACGCGGTAACTGACAAAACAGTGGCCAACTGCTAGCCTCGCCGACGACCTGTCACCAAGGAACGGTTGTCGATGTTGATCATCCCCGCAGAACACCCGCTGGATTGGAAAAAGCCACCCGTCATCACCCTGCTGCTGATCCTGCTCAATGTGCTGATCTACTTCGCCTACCAGGGCGGCGATCAGGCGCGCGAAGCCCAAGCGGTAAAGCTGTATCTGGACGGCGGGCTGCTCAATCGCGAGCGCGCGTTGTTCGTTCCGGCGTTCGCCGAGCGGCGCGAACTGGACGCCGACGAGCAGAAATACGTCGACTCCATGCGCCGCAGCGATCTGGCCCGGCTGGTGCTCTACGACCTCGAGTTCGAGAACACCCTGCACCACAACCCGCTCTACCTGGCCGACCCGGAGTGGCAGAAAGCCCGCCAGCAGGCCGAAGCGGCGCGGGATCAGATCAGCAGCATGCGTTTCGGCTTTATCCCGGCCAAATTCACTGTCGAGGGCTTGTTCGGCGCCATGTTCCTGCATGGCGACTTCGGCCACCTGGCCGGCAATATGCTGTTTTTATTCATCTTCGGCTTCGCCCTGGAGATCGCCCTGGGGCGCTGGATGTACCTGGGCTTGTATCTGCTCAGCGGCGTCGCTTCGCACACCCTGTGGTGGATCATGGACCCGGTATGGGTCACCGGGGTTGGCGCCTCGGGCGCGATTTCCGGTTTGATGGGCATGTACCTGGGCATCTACGGCCTGCGCCGGATCAACTTCTTCTACTGGCTGGGTCCGTTATTTGGCTATTTCCGCGCGCCTGCCTTGTGGATTCTGCCGGTGTGGGTGGGCAAGGAACTCTATGGTTTGCTGCTGGCTGACAACAACGTCAACTACTACGCACACCTCGGTGGTTTGCTCGCCGGGTTCATCTGCGTCTGGCTACCGCGTCAGGGCGGCAAGCTGAAGGTCGACGAAGCCTACTTGCACAAGGAGGACCCGGACGCGCCGTTCAAACGCGAGCTCACGGGACTGGATCAATTGATCGGTGCCTTCTCCCTCGAGCAAGCCGCCGCTCGTGGCCAGGATATGCTCGGACGCTATCCGGGCCGCCTGGCGTTGCTGGAACGGCTCTATCCCCTGGCGCTCAACCGGCAGGACAAGAACCTGCTCAGCGCCGTGCTGCAGCAGCTGTTCAAGCTGCCGGAGCAAGCCGCCAATCTGCCATTGCTGCAGCGCCTGGCGCAGGACAGCGGCAATGCCCAGCACCGTGTGCTGCAGCATCCGGCGGTGCAATTGCACCTGTTGCAGCGTCTGCTCCGCGCCGGCCAAGCGCCCCTGGCCCTGAGCGCCTGGCGGCGGCTGAGTAACATCGGCCAACGCCCCGCCAATCTACCAGCGCTGACCCTGCAACTGGCCAAGCTGCTGGGCAAACAGGAAGACTTCCCCGCCATCGCCGAACTGGCCCAGTTCCTCGGCAGCACCTACCCGCAAGCCGAACAGACCGAGCAACTGAGCCTGTACCGGCAACACCTGCGGCGCTGAACCAAAAAAGCCCCGCAGACGGCATCTGCGGGGCTTTTCCTATCAGGACGCGCGTTACAACTTGCTGCTGAACTCGCGTACTTCTTCCTGAGCTTTTTCCTTACTCCAGCCGTAACGCTCCTGCAGCTTGCCGACCAGATACTCGCTGTGGCCTTCGGCTACATCCAGGTCGTCGTCGGTCAGGTTGCCCCAACGCTCCTTGACCCGGCCGCTGATCTGTTTCCATTTACCTTTGAGTATGTCGGAATTCATATGCAGTCCTCCTTGTTGAGTGGCACCAGACCCGCTCGAACCGCTAAGGGCTGGCGAGCCAAATAGCGCTTAATCAGCAGTTTTCAGACCGTCCGCGGACACTGCGGTAACACCTTTGATTTCCCGGGCCTTGGAAACTGCCAGATCGCGCTCGGCTTCGCTGTCCACCACTCCGGAGAGGGATACCACACCCTTATTGGTCTCGACCTTTATATCCATGCCGCTAAGGCTGTCGTCGGCGAGGAAAGTCGACTTCACTTTGCTGGTGATCCAGGTATCCGATACGGCTTCACCGGCCTTGTCCATGGTGTCATTGGTTGCCAACATGAGCGGCTGCACAGCTTGGCTGCTCTCTGCGAAAGCGCTCCCTGCGAACGACAAGCCGAGGGCGGTCGCGGTCGTTGCGACAAGAATGAAATGACTGATTGGCTTTTTCATGGTTATCAACTCCTGTACATCCTAGACAATCTGCGGCTAATCCAAGCTGCAGTCTCGCCAGGGACAGTCGCAAGCCCTGTGCCAACTCAAACTATCCAATTAAACACATGTAAATCAATCACTTACAAAATAACCGCAACAGCGTTTTTCGTGCAATCTGCATGTTCGGAAGAAATGCTCCTGGCAAATTGCACGACCCTGACAGCGCTAAGCCTGACTGACCAATTTACTCAGGGTGGCCTGCAAAATGGCGACCTCGGCAAGCAGCGGCGATTGCGGATAACGCGCACGGATATAGGTCAGTAGCTTCTGCGCCGGCTCGACCTGGCCCAGCCCCTCGGCAAAACCACGGGCGGCGAGCAGGTAGGCGCGAGGGATATCCGGGTAATCCGGGAAGCGTTGATGCAAATTACGCAGCAGGCTCAAGGCCTCGCGGGTTTTGTGGCGCTGCAGCAACGCCTCGGCGACGCGCTCGCAGACCAGGGCATTGTCCGGCAGGTAATCGGCCTTCAGTTGCCGAGCGTTGAGCAGCGCCGTGGCGGCCAGTGGCGGGTTCAAGCTCGCGACTAACGGCAGGTAATGGGCAAGGTGGCGCAGGCAGCGTTCGCGATCCTGTAGACCGAACAGCAGTTGGTGATAACGCTCGTTCAGCTTGAGATCGTCGGCATTGTTCTGCAGCGCCGCACCCAGGGTTTCCAGGGCCTGGCCGCTCTGTCCTTCCTTGAGGCGGATCTCGGCTTGCGCCAAAGCACGGCGGCGCTGGAACTCTGCCGCCGGATAAGCCGCCTGACCCTCTTCGTCGGCGATTACATAGCCCAGGGCACCCTGATACTGAAATACCGCGTAGCCCATCATGGCGCACATCACCACGCCGAAATAGACAAACAGAAAGGTCCCAATCGGCATCAGCACTACCCGAGGCAAGCCGCTGGAGAGCATGTAGGTGACCCAGCTCGGCGACTGCCAAAGGATGAACAGAAAGGCGCAAAGAATCAGATAGCGCCAGCCCATGGCGCCTATCACCTGGCCGACCTGGTCCGGACTCAAAGCCGCGCCAAGCTCCTTATCCAGGGCGAGACGAATGATGCTGGCCGGCAGCACCAGCAGAATGCCGATATTTACCGCCCAGTAGATTGCCTCGCTGTTGAAGTCCGCAGCCAGCCACAGGGCGCCGAAGGCGATCAGAAACACCGCCAATTGCTTGAAAAACAGGCTGAAGCCTTCGCCACTGAAGGCGCTGAGCAGGCTCGGCGCCTGACTGTCCGCCTGGCTGCTGGCCTCGATCACGCTATGGAAATACTTGGTCGCCACGCTGAACAGGGCGCCCCAGAGAATGATCGAGCGCGGCATGAACAGGCCGGCCACCGCCAGCAACGCGGCAAACGCCAGTGGTCCGCTTTGCAGCGCATAGAAGAAGAATTTTGGAATACGTTCCCAGAACGGTTGGGCGGTATTGGCCGCACCGAGAAACTGCAACTGGCCATTGCATAACGGGCAGCCCGGCGTCTCGTCCGGCGCATCGGCATTTAGCGGGATGCAGCAGTCGCCGAAACTGCGTTCGCAGGGGATGCATTGCCAGGTGGCAGGCTGCGCCGGGTGATAGCGACAGAGCGTCTTGTCCATAAGCGTGGCCTTCCAGGTGGGCATGGGCTGAACCATCAGCCCAGTGGATACGGGGGGCTATTGTCCACGCAAAAAAAGAGGGCCCGCAAGGGGCCCTCTTCTCAAGCGTGAAACCAGGGGCGATTAAGCGCCCGAAGCTTCTGCTGCTGCTACGTCTTTGATCGACAGCTTGATACGGCCGCGGTTGTCCACGTCCAGTACCAGAACTTTGACTTCCTGACCTTCTTTCAGAATGTCGGTGACCTTCTCGACGCGCTGGTCGCTGAGCATCGAGATGTGCACCAGACCGTCCTTGCCCGGCAGGATGTTGACGAAGGCGCCGAAGTCGACGATGCGCTCGACCTTGCCGACGTAGATCTTGCCGATCTCGGCTTCCGCGGTGATGCCCAGTACGCGCTGACGCGCGGCCTCGGCCGCTTCCTTGGTTTCGCCGAAGATCTTGATGGAGCCGTCGTCTTCGATGTCGATCGAAGCCTTGGTCTCTTCGCAGATGGCACGGATGGTCGCGCCACCCTTGCCGATCACGTCGCGAATCTTGTCCTGGTCGATCTTCATCGCGATCATGGTCGGTGCGTTGGCCGACAGCTCGGTACGCGACTGAGCAATCACCTGGTTCATCTGACCAAGGATATTCAGGCGCGCTTCCAGGGCCTGGCCCAGAGCGATTTCCATGATTTCTTCGGTGATGCCCTGGATCTTGATGTCCATCTGCAACGCGGTCACACCCTTGGCGGTACCGGCTACTTTGAAGTCCATGTCGCCGAGGTGATCTTCGTCGCCGAGGATGTCGGTCAAAACGGCGAACTTCTCGCCTTCCTTGACCAGGCCCATGGCGATACCGGCAACCGGTGCCTTCATCGGTACGCCAGCGTCCATCAGCGCCAGGGAAGCGCCGCAGACCGAAGCCATGGAGCTGGAGCCGTTCGATTCGGTGATTTCCGATACCACGCGAATGGTATACGGGAACTCGTCAGCGCTCGGCAGCATGGCGGCTACGGAGCGGCGAGCGAGACGGCCGTGACCGATTTCGCGGCGACCGGTAGCGCCCATGCGACCACACTCACCGACCGAGTACGGCGGGAAGTTGTAGTGCAGCATGAAGGGGTCTTTCTTCTCGCCTTCGAGGGTGTCGAGCAACTGTGCGTCACGCGCGGTACCCAGGGTAGCAACCACCAGGGCCTGGGTTTCGCCACGGGTGAACAGCGCCGAACCGTGGGTCTTGGCCAGCACCCCGACTTCGATGTTCAGACCGCGTACGGTGCGGGTGTCGCGGCCATCGATACGCGGCTTGCCGTTAACGATGTTCTCGCGCACGGTGCGGTATTCGATTTCGCCGAACGCTTCCTTCACTTCGCCAGCGGACGGCTGACCTTCTTCGCCGGAGAACTTGGCGACGATCTGATCTTTCAGCTCGCCCAGACGCGCGTAGCGGTCCTGCTTGATGATGATGGTGTAAGCCTGGGAAATGGCTTCGCCGAACTCGCTGCGGATGGCATTGAGCAGGGCGGTGTTTTCCGCTTTCGGCTGCCAGTCCCAGGTCGGTTTGGCGGCTTCGGCGGCCAGCTCGGTAACGGCCTGGATCACGGCCTGGAATTCGTCATGGGCGAAGAGTACGGCGCCCAGCATCTGGTCTTCGGTCAGCTCTTTGGCTTCGGATTCGACCATCAGCACGGCGTCTTTGGTACCGGCCACGACCATGTCCAGGCTGGAAGCCTTGAGCTGCTCGTAAGTCGGGTTCAGCAGGTAGCCGGTTTCCGGGTGGAAGGCTACGCGCGCGGCGCCGATAGGGCCGTTGAACGGGATGCCGGAGATCGCCAGGGCAGCCGAGGTACCGATCATCGCAGCGATGTCCGGATCGGTCTTCTTGCTGGTGGAGATCACGGTGCAGATAACCTGCACTTCGTTCTGGAAACCCTCTGGGAACAGCGGACGGATCGGACGGTCGATCAGGCGCGAGGTCAGGGTTTCTTTCTCG
>CAMPJN010000092.1 GCA_946886875.1 uncultured Pseudomonas sp. | reverse complement strand
TACCGCCGGAAAGAATTACTGGGATCATGTCTGTTCTCCTGAAGCGTTCATGCATACATGCATTCTGTTTAGGTGTATCCCCGCGTCATGCGGGAAGCGCTTACGGCCATGCCCCAAGTGCAACGGAGCAGAGGGGAACTTCTCCAAAGGCGCCTTGATAACGACGGCGCCGTATTTTTCTATGCTGCCGATCTGACGTCGGTCATCGCTCTTGTGGCAGTAATCTCAATCGGTGGCGGGGCGTTTGACCCACACCGGCGACAGTTTGTTGCCGCTGCCGGTGACATACAGGCAAACCAGTTCGCCGCGCGCCAGGGCTACGGGCTTGAGGTCGCTGATTTTCTTGTCGCCCTGGTACAGCGCCAGGCTGACCTTGACCGGGTTGACCTCACGCTCACCGTGGGCGTCGGGGGCCACTTCTTCGACCACCACGGCTTTGCCGTCGGCGGTTTTCAGGCTGAGTTTGCTGTCGCTGAGGTTCTGCACCCGCAGCATGGCTTTGCGCTTATTGGCGAAGGGCGCTTCTTCGACCAATTGTGGTTTCTCGCCGGCCTGGTTTACCAGGGTGTAGTAACTGTCGGCATCCAGCTTTACCGACAAGGTGTCGCTGCCGATACGGGCGCTGTAGTTGCCCGCCGGGAGAAAGCTGAAGTCGCTGGAGGCCAGCGGCGGGACATCATTGAGATCGGTATTGCCGACGCTGACGTTCACATCGCTATTGCCGGCATTGTAGGCGCGGACGAAGGCCGAGCCCTTGGGCGCGATGGGTGCGTACAGCGCCGCTTCGTTAGCCTGCGTGTGCAGAGCCGTTGCGGCCAGGGCGATGGCGCAGACGGAAGAGATCCAGCTGCGGGTGCTGAGGTTGTGCATGGTGATTGCTCCATGGTGTTGCGGAAATAGATCCATTGGTTGGAGGTTGCGCGTTCAGGGTTGAGCCCTGGTCGCCAGTCGCTGCTTACGGGTACTGCTCTTCAGGTCTGCGAGCCAGGTGGCATCGAAGTCGCTGAAATCGTTGGCCATCGGCAGGTAGCGCTCGGGGAATTCCCAAATGACCACCTGCGCGGGCGCATCGTTCAATTCATCGCTTTGCAAGTAACGCAGCATCGGCAACATGGGGCCTTGACCGTCCTCGGCGTGGTTGCTCAGGTCGCGTTGCAGGTGCTCGCGCAGGGCGCCAGCGAAGTTCCAATTGGGGTTGGCGCTGTAGCTGGTGCCGACCAGCGCGACCGGCATTTCGCTATCGGCGAACAAGGCGTCGACACCCCCGTCTTCGTCGGGCAGCGCGGTTTTGTAGTGCTGCAACTGGTCGGGCGCCGGCATCAACCCGGCGAACAGCGGCGCCAGTGGCAGGAAGCGGGTCAGGTCGCCCTCGTAGGGCTTCTGCTGGGTCGCCTTGGTGACGAAGCTCTGCGGCTCGCCGTTGAGGGTGACACTGCGTTTCAGGGTGGCGCTCAGTTGCTGCGCCACCAGGTCCGCGCCGCGCGGCGTCCAATGCGTATCGGTGCGCAGAAACACCAGGCCGTCGGCCTTGGCCGCCTGCAGCGGCGTTAGCAGGTCCGGGGCGGGGATGCCGAGACGCTGCACTTCCTCATGGAAGCGTTGGTAAAGATCCTGGCGCAGGGGGCTGATGCGGTTGTCGCCGACATGCTCCGGGTACAGCCGCGACTTCGCCGGCACTATCGCCAGCACCAGTTGCACATCGCGTTGCGCCAGGTAATCGCGCACGCCGCGGATCAGCTCCAGGTTGTCGCGCAGGTGTTGTTGGCCGTCGGCCACCGGCTTGAACTCCTCATCGGAATACAGCCAGTCGTGTTCGCCGACCACCACGCCGGGGCGGCCGGTGCCGAACAGCACATAGTCCAGCGCCGCCCAGACGTTGGTGCCGATTTCCTTGACCGGGAATTGCTTGTCGTAATGGCTCTCGAAGGTTTTCGCCAGGCCGCCGTCGAGCACGCTGTACTCGTTGGGCGCGCGGTAGCTGAATACCCCGCGCATCGACCAGAGGAACAACAGCACCAGCACGCCGACGAACAGCGCGACATAAAATTTTTGCCATGGACGTGTCATGTTCGGCCCCATTCAGAATTGGAAGTAGAGGAAGGGCGAATAGCTCTGCGCCGAGAGCTTGAGCACCGAGGCGCAGAACAACAGCAGCAGCGCGCCGCGTACCAGGTAGCGGGTTGCACCGATGCTGCGGGGCGCTGCTTGCAGGGCAGCGCCGCCGCCGAGGCTGAGCCCCAGCGCGTCGCCTGGCAGCGCCTCGTTCGGCCGTGGCTGCTGGCGGTAGAACTGGCGCAGGCCGCAGAAGGCCATGACCGCATAGGCCAGCACCAGGGTGACGATCTGCAGGTGGCTGACGCTGGCGCTGTTCAACTCGCTGAGCTGCCAGCCCTGGCTGCTCAGCAGGGTCGGGCTGAACAGTGCGGCGTACATGCGCCCGGCGACTTCCAGGTTCTCGGCGCGGAAGATCACCCAGCCGAGCATCACCAGGAGGAAGGTCAGGGCCCACTTCAGCGGGTTGATCACCTTGGGCGCGGCGTTCACCCCCAGCGCCCGTTCGATGGCCAGCCAGGTGCCGTGCCAGGCGCCCCAGATCAGGAAGGTCCAGTTGGCGCCGTGCCAGAAACCGCCGAGCAACATGGTCAGGAACAGGTTGCGGTAGGTGTTGAAGGTGCCGCCACGGTTGCCGCCCAGGGGCACGTACAGGTAGTCGCGCAGCCAGGTCGACAGGCTGATGTGCCAACGCCGCCAGAACTCGGTGATCGACTGGCTGATATAGGGCTGGTTGAAGTTTTCCATAAAGCGGAAACCCATCATCAGACCCAGGCCGATGGCCATGTCGCTGTAGCCGGAGAAGTCGAAATACAGCTGCGCGGTGTAGGCGATCATGCCCAGCCAGGCGTCGCCGCCACTGGGGTTCTGCAGGGCGAAGCAATGGTCGACCAGGGGCGCCAGGCTGTCGGCGATAAACACCTTCTTGACGAAGCCCTGCATGAAGCGCGTGGCGCCTTCGGCGAACTTATCGACGCTATGCACGCGCCCGGTGAACTGGTCGGCGAGGTCCTTGTAACGCAACACCGGACCGGCGATCAGTTGCGGGAACAGGGCGATAAAGGCGGCGAAGTTGATCAGGTTCTCCGTCGGCTCGGTATCGCCGCGGTACACATCGATCAGGTAGCTGATCGACTGGAAGATATAGAAGGAGATACCGATCGGCAGGATCACATGGGTCAGCAGGAACGGCTCCAGGCCGGCCGCCTCCATCACCTTGTTGATGTTGTCCATGCCGAAGTTGGCGTACTTGAAGTAGCCCAGGGTCGCCAGGTTGCCGACCACGCCCCACAGCACCCAGCGCTGCGCGGCCTTGCTGCGCACCCCGGCGCGGTAGATGCGCAGGCCGAAGATGTAGTTCCACAGGGTGACGGCGACGAACAACAGGAGAAAGTCGACCCGCCACCAGGCGTAGAACGCATAGCTGCCGATCAGGATCAGCAGGTTGCGATAGCGGTTGCTGCTCAAGTAATACAAGCCGAGAAAAATCGGCAGAAACAAGAACAGGAATACGTTGGATGAAAAGACCATCCGTAGATCTCCGGTGAATTACCACTGTTCCAGGGCTCGCAAGCCCCACCTTTCCCACTCCCGCACGCGGGAGGTTGTTGCACCGTTCGCAGACGGGTTCGCTGGCGCCGGGCCCAAGGCCGCGGCGCCGCGTATTCAGCTATCGTTCGGCTCGCTCGGCTCGAATATCCGGCTCACGTCGCCACCCAAGCGGAAGTTGTTGAACGGTTGCATCTCGCGCTTGCGCGCCAGGGCCTGTTTCGAGCAGTCGTAGAGCGTGCAATAGGGCACCAACCAGGCGAATTTGTTGTGCTTGCCGAGGTCTTCCATGTCCTGTTTTTCACCGGTTTTGCGGGCGAAAGACTTGGGTTCGGCTGCACCTTCGAGTACCCGTTCGGCCAGGCGCTTCAGCGCACCGGCGTTCTCCGGGCGCAAGTCGACGCCGTTGGCCTGGGCGAAGGCGGCGGTCATCATCAATGGCGGCAGGCTGTAGTTGTGATAGGCCAGGGCACGCTGGCTGCGCTTGAGTTCGTTGGGCAGGTAGCCGTCGTCGTCGACCTGATTGGCGCCCAGGCGAATCTGCGCCACGGCCCAGTCGAACAGGTCGCGGCGGTCGGTGGCGACGGCGCTGGCCATCACCGACCAGGCGGCCCAGTAGCTGTGGTTGTTGACTTTCTTCAGCGGCAGATCGCTCCAGTCATGCACGCTGCGCTCGGCCATCTCGGCGAACCAGGCTTCTATCGCCGCGGTGCGCTCGGGGTAGGGCGCCAGCGGCTGCGAGCTGGAAAACTTCAGGCGCAGGTAGGCCGAGGCCAGGCTGCCCAGCGCCCATTTGCGTACCGATTTGCCGGTGTGGTTGTACTCCTCGCTGAGCAGGGCATCGGCTTTCGCCCAGGTTTCCAGCCAGTGCAGCGCGCATTCGAGCTGCTCGGGCTGGCCTTCGCGCATGTAGTAGGTCACCTGTTTGGCGACGCCGCGTTCCAGCTCGGTGATCGCCGCGGTCTTTTCGCGAAAGGCCTTTTCCGACTCGCGGTTGAGGGTGGCGCGGGCCTTGCCCGAGCCTTCGTATTTGCTGCGGAACACCAGCTTGCCGGTATACGGCTGCGGCATCTGCGGGCAGGCGCGCGGTGCTTTATCGCGAACCTGCACGGCGGCGTAGTACACGGCCGGCGGCACCAGGCTGGCGGCCAGCGCTGGGCTCGCCAACAGGCTGGCGGCGAGGCCGCAAAGAACGGCTTTGATCGCGTTCATGGGTTTTGCGCCGTAAGGGCGGAATCGTCTGCGCTGGGGCGTTTGCATAAGGTGGCCTCGACGCTGAGATTGGCTGGCATGTTTTCCGGGCTGTGGATATCCAGGGCGAGCAGGTTGAGATCGGCCCAGTCGCTTTCGTTGCGCAGCTCGAAAACGTAGCGGCCGCCGGTATCGACCCGATCACTCTGTTCGATCTTGAATTTCTCGCGGCGGCCGGTGAGATACCAGAGCGTGGCCTGGGACTCATGCACGCCGGAGTCGCTGAAGCGCAGGTCGATCTGGTAGTCGCCGCCGCGCAGGTCGCGCGGTGCTTGTTTGTTACCGTTGACCAGCACCTCGTTGGCACCGGGTTTGAGCTTCACTTTGTTGTGCAGCACCGCCGGGCGGCCGACGCAGCCGTTGTCCACCAGCGGCACGGCCTGGCGGTAGAAGCTGGCCTGCGCCAGGTCGTAGTGGGTGGCGAATTCCCAGATCAGGATCTTCGGAGGGTCTTCGTGGAACTCCTCGCTGCTCATGTATTGCAGCAGGGCGCTGTCGAAGCCGCCGCCGCTGACCGCCATGTTGAGCACTTCGGCGTCGCTGTACTGCTGCAGGAACCCGGCGAAGTTGTATGCCGGGCCGCTGTTACTGGTGCCGACCAAAGCGATCTGCGGGGTTGCGGCATCGCCGAACAGGCTTTCGCTGTCGGCTTCGCCCACCGGTTCGGTGGCGTAGCGCTGGACGTACTGGGTGGCATAGCTGGTGCCGCAGAAGTTGGCCGCGGTTTTGTGCAAGGTGCCGGCCTTGGGCAGCAGGCCGCTGGGCTGGCTGGCGAACTTGCTCTTGTCGATGCTCTTGAACGCGGGAATCTGCTTCAGGGTTTCGGCCACCAGTTCGGCGGTGCGCGCGGCGCCGTCCGGGGTCCAGTGGTGGTCGGCCTTGAAGTAGTAATCGGTGCCCACGTCGCGCTCGTCGAACAGTGGCGAGAGGTCTGGGGTCCAGATCCCGGCCTTACGGAATTCGGCGATGGCTTGCAGGTAATTGCGCTTGGCCAGGTCGAAGTCGAACTTGGCGTTTTCCTCGGCGGTGAGGTGCCGGCGGTTCACCAGGCCGCGGGTCGGCTGGTAAACCACCACCAGCTCCACGCCCTTGCGCTTGAGCGTATCGCGCAGGCGTTTGAACTGGCGGTAGCCGTCGGGCGTGGTACCGAAGTCGGTGCGCAGGTCGTAGCGGGTGCGGAACAACCAGTCGCCTTCGCCCTGCACCAGGGTGCTGAAGAAGCTCAGGTACTTGGTGTTGTATTGGTTCGGGTCCTGGGCCTGCGGGCACAGTGGGCCGACTCGCTGCACCTGGTACTGTGGCGCGGCGAAGGGTTCGGCCAGTGCGCCGAAGGACGTGGCGCCAAGCAACAGGGCGCTGCAGAGGGCCAAAGGCTGTGGTTTCAGATAGCGTTCGATCACGGTGTATTCCCTCAATCCTGGAGTTCGGCCTGGCTCTCGACCGGGTCGATGAGCACGGCCAATTTGCGCCGCACCAGCATGTCGAGAATCTCGTCCTGGCGTTCGCCGAGCACGCCGGAGAAGCTGATGCCGGTGCTTTTGCTCGGCGCGAGCATTTCCACGCGGTACAGCTCAACCGATAGCGGCGAGTCGATGGACAGCGGGCTGGAGCCATTGGCGGCGAGTTTGCCGCCGACCACGATCATCGATACCTCGGTATCGAAGGGGTCGAGGGCGACGTTACGGTCGGTGTCGGAGAGGTCTTTGATATGGCCGTAGACGCCGGTCAGGCCATTGGCCGCGGCCAGGTTCTCGTACAGGCGGATGTTGACGCTGTTGCGCAGGCGGATGCCGTGGCGGGCGTTGGCCATTACCTTGTTGCCCCACAGCAGGTTGTCGGAGCTTTCGTAGATGGTGATGCCGTCCGAGTGGTTGCCGTAGACCTCGTTGTAGGCCACCAGATTGCGCACGCTGTTACGGTCGAGGACGATGCCCGAGAGCTTGTTGTCGTAGCTCTTGTTGTTGATGATCCAGCTGTCGTTGACCTCGCGGGAAATGATGATGCCGTGCTTCTTCTTGGTCCCGTAAACCTCGTTCTCGGCAATGATCAGCCCGTGCGAGCGGTCGTGCGGGTCGATGCCGTAAACGATGTTGTCGCTATAGGTGTTGCCCTTGATCACCACGTTCTCGGCTTCGAAGCAGTAGAAGCCATACCAGTGATCGATGAACTGCGAGTCGATCAACCAGCCGGTCGGTTCCGGACGTTTCAGGCGTGCCTGCATGCCGGGGGTGTACTGGGTAATGGAGACGCCGTAGGACTTACTGTTGCTGTAACCCAGGCTGGTGACCACGCTGTTGGAGATGTACAGCTCGCTGCCGCCCCAGGACACCAGGAACGGGCGGAACTCGTCGGGCTTGCGGAAGCTCGCAGGGCCGTTGTCGGCCTCGCGCCAGGCGGTGAGTTTGCTGTCGGTGATGAACAGCTTGCCGTCGTTGACCAGAAACGCGCCGCGCTCCTGGGACAAACGCAGCTCCTTGGTCTGTTCGCCGACCTGCAGGGTGGCGCCCTGGGCCACCACTATCGGTAGGCGCGCCAGATAGACCCCCGGCGAGACCTCACGGAATTGCTCCTGGGACAGGCTGCGGGCGAGATCGGCAGGGGTCACGTAACCGCCTTCGATAAAGATCGCATGGGGCATGCCGCGTTGGCGTTTGACCCATTCGCGCAAGCGCTCGTCGCCGCCGATAAAGTCCTTGAGTGCGTCCTGCTGGACCATGCGCCGCACCGTTACCGTGCCGGCTACGTCACGCTCGACCTTGGCTTCGACCGCGGCGGCGGTATAGCCGCTGAGGTCGGGCAAGGTCGGCGGGTCGAGGTGCAGCTGCTCAATGGGCGCACTGGTGATGCTGTAGTTGTTGGTTTGTTTGAGCGCCTGGGCCGCTTGCGGCCGTTCTTGCGCCTGCACCCAGGGCGAGGCGCATTGCAGGGCGCCCATCAGCACGCCGCCGAATAAAAGGCTCACGGCTATGCTGCGCTTGAGTTTGCTTGGCTGTCGGTTCATGGCGCTGTCCTCAGAATCTCCAGATGACATCGACGAATGCCCGATGCATCAGCGAATCGGTGTCGCTGGCATAGGCGTCGCCCGGCTTGAACAGGCCGCCGCGGAAACGTACCAGCGCCGCGCCTTCGTCCAGCTGTTCGCTGAGCGCGGCCGGCAACAGGCCCTGGCGGAAGTAGCGGGTCACCACCAGATCGAGCTCCTGGCCGACCTCGCGTTCGCCGTTCTGCAGCGGCGCGATAATGCCGCTGTCGCCAATTTCCTGGTTGTCGTCGACACGCCAGAAATGGTGGTAAGCCAGGGCCGCGTCGTAGTCCTCGTTGGGTGTCCAGGAGGCGAACGCGCTGGCGACTTGCAGGTTGCTCAGCTCGCCCCGAAAGGCTTCGCCGAAACGGTGCATGCGTGCCCGCGCGCCGGTAAAGCTGGAGCGGTTGCTCTCCAGGCCGGTTTGCACGAAGCGCTCGGACTCGTCGTCATCGCCGCCGCCACTGCCGCGGGCATAGGCACCACCGACTTTCCACGCGTCGTCGATGCTGTAGCGCAGGCCGAGGTCGAGCGCCCAGGCATTGACATCCTGATTGCTCGTCGCGCCGGCGACGCGCTCGCCACCGACGAAGGTCTGCTGCAACTGCTCGGTGTCGCCGGTCAGCCAGTTCAGCTGCGCCCAGTAATTCAGCGGCAGGGTCGAACGCGGGTTGAAGAAGTCGCCGTCGGCCTGCACGCCGAGCCAGGTCAGGTCGCCGGTGTAGCGCTTGCTCAGCTCGTCGACCTGTTCGCCGGGGTTGGCCAGGTCACCATCGTCGCGACTGTGGTGCGCCTTGACGCCGAGCCAGTGGCCGGGTCGCCATTGCCGGGAGAGGTCGGCGAACAGATGCAGGCGGTCCTCGTCTTCCGGGGCCATCTGGTCGAGATCGGTGCGGTAATCGGAGAAGCGTTCGGCGATGCCGGCCTGGGCCTGCAGCAGGGTGCTGTCGAAGGTCCAGTTCAAGGCTTCGATATGGGTATCGCGCCAGGTGCCTTCGTCGCTGCGCAGGCGCTGGCGACCGAAGCGCAGGTGCTCGCCGGGGTAATCGGTGAGGCCGGCGTAATCGACCCAGAACTCGCGCATGGCCAGGTAGTTCTTGTCCGGCACGCGGCCATCGTTCGTGCTTTCGCTGGTCTGCGTGGTGTCGCTGTCGCCGGAATCCAGGGTGTCGGTTTCGATGATGTCGGTGGCGGTCACCGCCTGGCCCATGGCGAAGGCGCTCCAGTCGCCGCGCTCGCCGTAGACCCAGGGCCGTACATCGAGACCGATACCGTTGATGTCGCCACCGTCGCGGGTGCCGAGGTCACGGTCGTCTTCCGATTGCACGGTGATCTTGACGTTGACTCCGAAGTTGTCGTCGCTCATCTGCACCGCCCATACCGAGCTCACGGAGAGCAACGACACGCCGAGGCCGAGACTGCTGGCAATACGATTCAATTTCATCCGTCTGTCCTTGCTCATGGGTTACCTGCCTGCAGGGGTGCCGATTGCTGCAGGGCACTGCCGCGCAGCTGGCGTTCTTCGTCCAGCAGGCGTTCGGCCTGGGTACGTTGTTCGGCGCTCAGGCGGGCGGCGATATCGCGCGCCAGTTCGGTGGTTTGCGGGGTGTTCTTGGGCAGCGCCAGTTGGCTGAAGACATAGGCGTTGACCAGATCCGGCTGAATACCCTTGCCCTGGGAGAACATCCCGGCGAGGGCCTGGTCGGCATTGATCTGACCTTCGCGGGCGGCGCTGAGCAGATGGTCCAGGGCCTGTTGCGGGTAGATGTCGCCGAGGTAGCCGCGCAGGTAGATCTGGCCGAGGAAATAGTTCGCGCTCGGCTCGCTGGGGGCGGCCTTGCGCAGGTGTTTCTCGGCTTTGTGCGGGTCCTGCGGCAGCAATTTGCCTTCGTAGTAGAGGCGCCCGAGCAGCAGTTCGGCGCGCGGCAGTGCGGCGGCGCGGCCCTGCTCCAGGTAGCCCAACAGGGCGTCGATATCGCCGAGGGCGGGGTAGTCGTAGATCAGCTGCGCCAGGCTCACCCAGGCCGCGGGACGGTCCGCGGCTATGGCTTCGAGCAATTCCTGGGCTTGCTCCGGGTCCGGCTTGGCCAGTTCGGCGTCGGCCAGTACCCGGGCAACGTCGCTGACCCGTTTCGCATCTATCGCACCGCTGCGGTAGCCGGCCATCAAGCGTTGCAGCAGGGCCTCGAGTTTCTCGCCGTTGCCTTGCTTCTGGTAGAGGATCGCCAGCTCGCTGTAGCAGACATCGCTCTGCTCGATCATGGCCTGACAGATGCCTTCGATTTCACCCAGATGCTGGTCGTAGGTGTCTTGGGCGCGGTACAGCATGATCTGCGCGAGGTCGGCCTCGGCGTGACCCTGCTGGCGCCAGGTGTCGATTCGTTTCTGCATGTTCACTTGAGGAAAGTCCTGTGGAAATTGCAGGTAGAGCAGCGCCAGCGGCATCAGGCTGCTCTGTTCGCCCTGAGCCAGGGTCTGCTCGAGCAATTCGGCGGCTTCGCGGCGTTCGGCGGGGCTGGCCTCGGGTTTGCGCGCGAGCAATTTGCCCAGGCGTGCCCGGGTGCGCGGCGAGTTGTCGAGGGCCAGGGCCTGGCGGTAGGTTTTTTCCGCCGCCAGCCGGTCTTCGGCACTGCCGCCGGCCAGCTGCAGGTCGGCCAGGCCGATCTGCGCGTCGGTGTAACCGAGCTCCGCCAGTTGGCGGAAGTGCCGCTCGGCGGTGGCGGTGTCGCCACGTTGCAGGGCGGCGGCGGCCAGGCGCTGATCGGGCAGCTCGGCACAGCCGGGCAGCAGCGCGGCCAGCGAGAGGGCGAGCAGCGCCAGGGTCAGGCGTGGGGAGTCGATAGTCGGCACGGCGTAGCCCTCCTAGAGCCCGACCGCGAGGGCTTTGTCGATCATCCAATCGAGCGACGGGCCACGGTCGAGGGTGACTTCCACCGGTTGGCTGGCCAGGCTGCTGGGCAGGGTCTGTTCCGGTTCGATGATCACGCGAATCTCCGACGACAGGCCGCCCTCGTGCAGGCTGCTGCTGACCACGGTGCCGTAACGCAGAGCGTCTTCACCGGCGAGGCGGAAGCTGGCGCGGGTACCGGGCTTGACTCGTTCGAGATCGCGATAGGGGAAGCTGGCGGAAATGCTCGCGCGGGTATCCTGCGGCACCAGTTCGAAGATCGGCTGGCCTTTGCTGGCGAATTGGCCGTCGGCTACCAGTTGGCGGCTGACTTTGCAGTTGCAGGGGCTGGTGAGGGTGCCCTGCAATTGCTTGCCGAACAGGGTTTCGACGTTGCCCGGGGTCAGTTGCTCCTCGGTCAGGTGGCCCTTGAGCATTTCCAGCATGGAGGCCGAGAACGAGGCGATGGGCGCACCTTTGGCCACCGTGGTTTCGTCGCCGAGCAGGCTGGTGACCATGCCTTCGCGCGGCATGGTGACTAGCAGGCTGGGCACGCTGACCATGGCCGATTTGGCATGGGTGACGAAGTAGAGGTTGTACAGCGAGTGGGCGATGGTGGCGAACGCGACCACGCCGACCAGCAATATGCCGAAGCTGAAGGTGACCGCCCGCAAGCGCCCGAAAAATCCCATGCCGCCAGTGCCGGCCTTGTTCTTGCGCGCCTTGGTGAAGTTGTCGCGCTGCAGGGTGCTGATCAGGTCGCCGGTGCTGACCAGCTCGCCGCCCAGGTAGTTGCTGATCAGGTAGCGCAGGGTCGCCTGTTCGCTCGGC
>CAMPJN010000091.1 GCA_946886875.1 uncultured Pseudomonas sp. | reverse complement strand
TGGCCAACTGGTACGGCTTCAACGTGCACCTGGCCGCCAACATGCTGCGCGAAGCAGCGGCGATGACCACGCAGATTCATGGCGAGGTGGTCCCGTCCGATATGCCCGGCAGCTTTGCCATGGCCTTGCGTCAGCCCTGCGGCGTAGTGTTGGGCATTGCGCCCTGGAACGCGCCGGTGATTCTCGGCACCCGTGCGCTGGCGATGCCGCTGGCCTGCGGTAATACCCTGGTGCTCAAGGCGTCCGAACTGAGTCCGGCGCTGCACCGCCTGATCGGCCAGGTATTGCAGGATGCCGGTCTCGGCGATGGCGTGGTCAACGTGATCACTAACGCGCCAGAAGATGCGCCGGCCATCGTTGCCCGGTTGATCGCCAACCCGGCGGTGCGGCGGGTGAATTTCACCGGCTCCACCCATGTCGGGCGAATCATCGGCGAGCTGTCGGCGCGACACCTGAAACCGGCGTTACTGGAGTTGGGCGGCAAGGCGCCGTTAATGGTGTTGGATGATGCCGATCTGGACGCGGCGGTAGAGGCTGCGGCCTTCGGTGCCTACTTCAACCAGGGGCAGATCTGCATGTCCACCGAGCGGCTGGTGGTCGATGCCAAAGTGGCCGATGCCTTCGTCGAGAAGTTGGCGAATAAAGTTGCCAGTCTGCGTGCCGGCGATCCGCAGGATGCTGCCTCGGTGCTCGGCTCGCTGATCGATGTGTCGGCCGGGCAGCGGATCAAGGCGCTGGTCGACGATGCCCTGGCCAAGGGCGCGCGCCTGGTGACCGGCGGCCAGCTGGACGGCAGCATCATGCAGGCGACCCTGCTCGATGGCGTCACCTCGGACATGCGCCTCTACCATGAGGAATCCTTCGGCCCGGTGGCGGTGGTGCTGCGCGGCGCGGGCGACGAAGACTTGCTGCGCCTGGCCAACGACTCCGAGTTCGGCCTGTCGGCGGCGATTTTCAGTCGCGATGTGTCGCGCGCCCTGGTGTTAGCGCAACGGGTCGAATCCGGCATCTGCCATATCAACGGCCCGACTGTACATGACGAGGCGCAGATGCCCTTCGGCGGGGTCAAGGCCAGCGGTTATGGCAGCTTTGGCAGCAAGGCCTCGATCGATTTCTTCACCCAGTTGCGCTGGGTGACCATACAGAACGGGCCGCGTCACTACCCGATCTGAGAATCTGCCCGGGATCTGCGGCGAAGATCCCGGACAGGCAGCAGCACTATAAGAACAATCGGCTCGGGCTCGATCACGCACCTTTGGGGTGTATGGCCGGGCGTTCGGGAATGCTTTGCTGAGGAGTTTCACAGGTGAATAACCCATCTAGCGGTCGCGTCGAACCTGCCTATCGGCCGGTATCGATCAGCCAGTCGGCGGTGCAACTGCGCGAGGTCGGGCAGACGCTGTATATGGAGGCGCTGGAGCCGTTGCAGGCGTATCCGCAGCGCCTGCTCGATCGCCTGCTGCGCTGGGCCGAGGAGCGTCCCGAGCAGACCTTTATCGCCCGCCGCGGCGCCGATGGTGAGTGGCAGCGCATCAGCTATGCCGAGATGCTCGGGCGGGTGCGCTGCATCGCCCAACGTCTGCTGGGCTTCGATCTTTCGGTCGAGCGACCGCTGCTGATTCTCTCCGGCAACGATCTGGAGCACCTGCAACTGGCCTGCGCCGCCCTGTATATCGGCGTGCCCTATTGCCCGGTGTCGCCGGCCTATTCATTGGTGGCCCAGGACTACACCAAGCTGCAGCACATCTGCATGCTGTTGCAGCCGGGGCTGGTGTTTGCCGCCGATGGCCAGGCCTTCGCCCGGGCGATCGAGGCGGTGGTGCCGGCCGCCACGCCCTTGCTGCTGACCGCGGGCGAGGTGGCGGGGCGCGAGTGCCACTCGTTCGCCAGCCTGCTCGGCAACGCGGCTTGCGATGAGGCGGATGCGGCCTTCGCCGCGACCGGCCCCGACAGCATCGCCAAGTTCCTCTTCACCAGCGGCTCGACCAAGCTGCCGAAGGCGGTGATCACCACCCAGCGCATGCTCTGCGCCAACCAGCAGATGCTGTTGCAGACCTTCCCGGTGTTCGGTGAGGAGCCTCCGGTGCTGGTCGACTGGCTGCCGTGGAACCACACCTTCGGCGGCAGTCATAACGTCGGCATCGTGCTGTACAACGGCGGCACCCTGTATATCGACGACGGCAAGCCGACCCCGCAGCATTTCGCCGAGACCCTGAGCAACCTGCGCGAGATTTCCCCGACCGCCTACCTCACCGTGCCCAAGGGTTGGGAAGAACTGGTCGCCGCCCTGGAGGTGGATGCCGCGCTGCGCGAGCGCTTCTTCGCCCGGATCAAACTGTTCTTTTTCGCCGGTGCCGGGCTGTCCCAGGCAGTCTGGGATCGCCTCGATGCGGTGGCCGAGGCGCACTGCGGCGAGCGTATCCGCATGATGGCGGGGATCGGCATGACCGAGACCGCGCCATCCTGCACCTTCACCACCGGGCCGCTATCGATGGCCGGTTATGTCGGCCTGCCGGCTCCGGGTTGCGAGGTCAAATTGGTGCCGGTGGACGGCAAGCTCGAAGGGCGCTTCAGCGGCCCGCACGTGATGCCGGGCTACTGGCGTTCGCCGGAGCAGAGCGCCGCGGCCTTCGATGAGGAGGGCTTCTACTGCTCCGGCGATGCGCTGAAGCTGGCCGACCCCGAGCACCCGGAGTGGGGCCTGATGTTCGATGGCCGCATCGCCGAGGACTTCAAGCTCAACACCGGGGTGTTTGTCAGCGTCGGCCCGCTGCGCACCCGGGTGATCATGGCCGGCGCGCCCTATATCCAGGATGTGGTGGTGACCGCGCCGAACCGCGAGTGCATCGGCCTACTGGTGTTCCCGCAGCTGGCGGCCTGTCGCGAGCTGGCCGGTTTGGCGCCCAACGCTACGGCCGAGCAGGTGTTATCCGCGCCGCGGGTGCGCGCCTGGCTCGGCGAGCTGCTCGAACATCTCAACCAGCAGGCCACCGGCAGTGCCTCACGCCTGGCCTGGGCCTGCTTGATGAGCGAGCCGCCGTCGTTGGACAAGGGCGAAGTCACCGACAAGGGTTCGCTCAACCAGCGGGTGATCCTCAGTTGTCGCGCCGAGCGAATCGATGCCCTCTATCAGGGTGCAGACCCGCAGCGTGTAACGGCGGAGCGCTGAACATGAGCGATGGTCTCTACTCGGCGTTCGACGATGTGCTGATTCTTGAGGCCGTGCGTACGCCCTGGTGCGATTACGGCGGTGCCCTGGGTTTGGTCTCACCGACCGACCTGGGCATCAAGGTCGGCCGCGAAGTGCTGAAACGCGCCGACATCGATCCGGCAGCGGTGGATTCGGTGCTGGCCGGTTGCGTGGCCCAGGCGAGTTTCGATGCCTATCTGTTGCCGCGCCATATCGGCCTGTATAGCGGCGTGCCGCAGGCGGTGCCGGCCTTGGGCGTGCAGCGCATCTGCGGTACCGGTTTCGAGTTGCTGCGCCAAGCCGGCGAGCAGATCGCCGCCGGGGGAGCCGAGCTGGCCCTGTGCGTCGCTGCCGAGTCGATGTCGCGCAACCCGATCGCCGCCTATACCCACCGCGGCGGTTTCCGTCTCGGCGCCGGGGTGGAGTTCAAGGATTTCCTCTGGGAGGCGCTGTTCGATCCGGCCGCCGATATCGACATGATCGGCACCGCGGAGAATCTGGCGCGGCGCTATGGCATCAGCCGCGAGGAGGCTGACGCCTATGCCTTGCGCAGTTTCGAGGCGGCGTTGGCGGCGCAGGGCGAGGGTGTGTTCGCCGACGAAATCGTCAGTGTGCACAGCGAATCCTTCGAGCTGGACGGCTATCAGCCACGCGGCATCGCCTTGCCGCGGGGTGTCGAGTCGCTCGAGCAGGACAGCCATCCGCGGCCGACCAGCCTGGCGGCTTTATCGCGTTTGCGTGCGATCCATACCGGTGGCGTGCAGACCGCCGGCAACAGTTGCGCGGTGGTCGACGGCGCGGCGGCGGCTCTGGTCGGCTCCGCCAGTGCGGCGGCGGGGCGCAGGCCATTGGCCCGGCTGCTGGCGACCGCGGTGGTCGGCGTGGTACCGGAATTTATGGGCATCGGCCCGGCCCCGGCGATCCGCCTGTTGCTGGAACGCAGCGGCCTGCGCCTGGACGATATCGCCCGCTTCGAAATCAACGAAGCCCAGGCCGCCCAGGTATTGACGGTGCAGCGTGAATTGCAGCTCGACCCGCAGCGCCTCAATCTGCAGGGCGGCTCCATCGCCCTCGGTCACCCGCTGGCCGCTACCGGCTTGCGCCTGTGCCTCAGCCTGGCTCGGCAACTGCGCGCCGCAAACCAACGCTACGGCATCGCCGCCGCCTGCATCGGTGGTGGTCAGGGCATGGCGGTGTTGATCGAGAACCCGGAGTTCGTTCGGGACTGAGCCGAACCCCAAAGCCCGGATGCAATCCGGGACATCGGTAGCGGCCATAGAACCGCTTCGCGGATTGCATCCGGGCTACAAGAGCTGGGTAGGGTGGATGGCTCCTTTTTCATCCAGCATTGCGGCTATTGCCGGTGCCGCGATTGGTGGATGGATAGAGCGCCATCCACCCTACGGCCGGGCGCTCAATCTGTGGCGTTGCTGTCCTGGCGATAGACCTTATGCAGCAACTGCAGCAACTGCTGGCGTTCCTCGTCGCTGAGCGCGGCTGTGGCTTCGCGGTCGCTGGCGGCGGCGATTTCCTTGAGCTGCTTGAGCAGGGTTTCCCCGGCCTTGCTGAGGAAGATGCCGTAGGAGCGTTTGTCCGGCTTGCAACGCACGCGCACGGCGAGGCCGAGTTTTTCCAGTTTGTTCAGCAGGGTCACCACCTGCGGCGGCTCAATGGCGAGGATGCTCGCCAGGTCGGTCTGCATCAGGCCGGGGCTGGCTTCGATGATCAGCAGGGCAGAGAACTGGGCGGGGCGCAGGTCGAAGGGGTTGAGTTGCTCGACCAGGTTCTGCGCGACCTTCAATTGTGCGCGGCGCAGGGCATAGCCGATCAACTGGCTGAGCAGGGTGTCGCTCGGCTCCGCGGCTGGGCTGTTCACTTCTGGGGCGGGAGGGCTTTTCTTGGCCATTGGCTTGAACCGGGTGCTCGCTATGGGTTGCCGAAATGGAGACTGGTTAATAAACCTAACCAGTTTCGCACCAATAGCCAGGATTTGGCCAGTTTCTTGAACCTTTGACGGCAACTCCATACGGACTCTGCGCTCGCCCGGAGTTGCCGGTAATCATCCGAACAAGTCCTGATAACGCTGAATAGGCTCGCTAGTCAGAAATATTAAAATAAGGAAACTTAATGGTTTCCTTTATTTGATTTTTTGCCATACTCCATTCAGCGAGTCGGTAGAGGTGCCGGTTCGTCCGGCACTTAGTGCTGGCTAATAACAATTCAACCAGCAGGAATTCACGCCATGAGCATTCTCGGCCACCAGGCTGCGGCGGTCAGCGCCGAACAACTCACTGCGGCCTTAGCGGCCATGAAACAGGCCCACCTGGCCGAGGGGCCGGCCAGCCTGGAGCTGCGCCGTGATCGCCTCGACCGGGCGATTGCCCTGTTGCTGGATAACCGCGAAGAGATAGTCGCCGCGGTGTCCGCGGACTTCGGCAACCGCAGCCGCGAACAGACCCTTCTGTCCGATATCGCCGGCTCGGTGGCCAGCCTCAAGCATTGCCGCGAGCACTTGGTCGAGTGGATGCAATCCGACGCTCACCCGGCGCCGTTCCCCGGTTGCGAAGCGCGGGTCGACTACCAGCCATTGGGCGTGGTCGGGGTGATCAGCCCGTGGAACTTCCCCATCGTCCTGGCCTTCGGTCCCCTGGCGAGCATCCTCGCCGCCGGCAACCGCGCCCTGCTCAAACCCTCGGAGCTGACCCCGCGCACCTCGGCCTTGCTCGCCGAGCTGATCGCCCGTTATTTCGACGCCAACGAACTGAGCACCGTACTGGGCAGCGCCGAAACTGGTGCGCTTTTCAGCGCGCAGCCCTTCGATCACTTGATCTTCACCGGCGGCACCGCGGTGGGCCGGCATATCATGCGCGCCGCCGCGGACAATCTGGTGCCGGTGACCCTGGAGCTGGGCGGCAAGTCGCCGGTGCTGGTCTCGCGTAGCGCCGACCTAGCCATGGCAGTGCAGCGAGTGATGACGGTGAAGACCTTCAATGCCGGACAGATCTGCCTGGCCCCGGACTATGTGCTGCTGCCAGAGGGGTTGCTGAACGATTTCGTCGCCGAGGCCGTGCGCTTTGTCAGTGAGATGTATCCGACGCTACGCGGTAACCCAGACTACACCTCGATCATCAACCCGCGCCACTTCGACCGTCTGCGCAGTTACCTCGCCGATGCCCACGCCAAGGGCGCGCGTCTGCTCGAGATCAACCCGGCGCAGGAAGACCTCAGTGACCGCGAGACCCGCAAGATCGCCCCGACTCTGGTGCTCGATAGCAATGAACAGATGCAGGTGCTGCGCGAGGAGATCTTCGGCCCGCTGTTGCCGATCAAAACCTACCGCGACTTCGCCGAGGCTATCGACTACGTTAACGCTCAGCCGCGACCACTGGCGGCCTATTACTTCGGCGAGGACGCCGGCGAGCGCCAGCAGGTATTGGAGCGCACCACCTCGGGTGCGCTGGTGGTGAATGATTGCATGAGCCATGTGCTGTTCGAGGAGCTGCCGTTCGGCGGCGTCGGCCATTCGGGTATGGGCGCCTACCATGGCGTCTATGGTTTCCGTACCTTCAGCCACGCCAAAGCGGTGGTGGTGCAGAGCCCGATCGGCGAGTCCAACCTGGCGATGCGCGCGCCTTATGGCGAGATGATTCACGGTCTGCTGGATCAGTTGCTGACCGCTAATTAATTGAGCCGTTAAGGAGTGAAGTCATGAGCCTAGTTAAAACCCTTAAGGCCAAGCTATTGCGTGCCTTGGCCAAGCGCATGAAAGGTAAATTCGTCTATGCCGCGGCGCAGTTTCCGCTGCGCGCGGTCGCCGAGGAATACATCCCTACCACCTGGGGACCGGCGCGGGCGCTGTTCTACTGGCCCAACGCGCAGTCCTCGAAGCCCCTGCCGGTGTACCTGAACCTGCATGGCGGTGGCTTTGTCGCCGGGGTGCCCGAGCACGACGACAGCTATTGCCGGCGTCTGGCGCATAACCTCGGTTGTTTGGTGGTCAATCTGGATTATGTGCTGGCCCCTGAGCATCCCTTTCCCGCCGGTTTGCGCCAGAGCTTTGCAGTGCTGGAATGGTTGGCCGAACAGGCCGCCACGCTGGGCATCGACCCGCAACGGATCGCCGTCGGCGGGCATAGCGCTGGCGGCAATCTCGCCACCGGCGTAGCCAGTCTGGCGCGTGGGCATCAGCGGCTGCGGGTGGTGCATCAGCTGATCGACTATGCGGTACTTGACCTGGCCCAGGACCCCGCGTTGAAAGTTTCGATCCTCGACAAACCCTTGCTCGGCGCCGGCCTGGTGCGCTTCTTCAACAGCTGCTACCTGAGCGATCCAGCTCAGGCCCGCGAACCGCTGGTCTCGCCATTGCTGGCAACCGTCGAGGAATTGCGCGGCATGCCGCCGGCCACTCTGATCACCGCCGAGTACGACATCCTACGCGCTGAAGGCGAGGCCTACGCAGAGAAGCTGCGCCAAGCTGGCGTGCCGGTAAACGAGCGGATGTTCGCCGGCTGCGACCATATGTTCACCCACCTGGGGTCGGATGACTCGGCGGAACAGGCCTGGCAGTTGATGGAAAATTCGTTGCGTGGGGCCTTTGCGGAGGCGGCTAAGGAAGTAGGTGTCAATCCTGTCAATGCTCATCTAGAGGTGTAAACCCTGTAGGAGCCAGGGGGACGCCCAGTTCTTGCTGGCGATCAATCAATCCATAAGCGCCAACGATCTTCTGGGGCACCTGGGTTGCGGGATCGCCAGCAAGCTGGCTCCTACATAGGCTCGATCCGGCGCAGGCGTTTGTCGGCATGCCGCGGTAAGCTAAGCCCCGCCCAAGAATTCCGTGCCATGCCGATCAGCAGAATCCCTTATGTCTGAAACCACCCCTCAGCTCCCCAGGCGCGGCCGGCCGCCGCTGCGCAGTCGCGATGAGCAGATGAGCCTGTTGCTGGACGCCGCGGCGGCCGAGATTGGCAGCGGCAATTTCGCCAATGTCACCATGGATGCGATTGCGCGTTCGGCGGGTATCTCGAAAAAGACCCTCTATCAACTGGTCGCCAGCAAGGAAGAGCTGATGTCGCAGCTGGTGGCGCGCGACCTGTCCACCCTCGAACTGCTGCTGGAAAGCGGCATCGACTGCGCCGAAGACTTGCTCAGCGAGCTGCGGATGTATCTCTATCTGTGGGCGCGCCTGACCCTCTCGCCGTTGGCTCTGGGCATCTATCTGATGGCCGCCCAGGGCCGCGAGAACGCACCGGGTATTGCGCGGATCTGGTATCAGGAGGGCGCCGAGCGCTGCCTTAACCTGCTCCGCGGCTGGCTGGGTAAGGCCGCGGGCAAGGGGCTGCTGGCCCGCGATGATGTCGAACCTGCGGTCGAGTTGATCGATGCGTTGCTGATTTCACAGCCGCTCAAGCTGTTCACCCTGGGCGTGCAGCAGAGCTGGTCCGACGAGCAGATCGACGAGCGGGTCGAGGTCGCCCTGGGTATGTTCGGCCGGTGTTTTATGTCGCGCGGGGCCGTAACTTGATCGCGTCTCGGCTGCGCTATGATGGCGAGCATTGCAGGCTGGCTGGGGACAGTTATGAGTAAGCCGGGTCAGCGCGTTCTGATCGCGCTGCGCAAGATGATCGCCTCCGGGGAATTGGCGGCGGGCGAGCGCATCGCCGAGATTCCCACCGCCGAACTGCTCGAGGTGTCGCGCACGCCTGTGCGCATCGCCTTTCGCACCCTGGAGCAGGAGGGCCTGTTGGTCAAATGCGCCGGGCGTGGCTACACGGTGCGTGCCGTCAGTACTGCCGATATCGCCGGGGCGGTGGAGGTGCGCGGGGTGCTCGAAGGCCTGGCCGCACGCCAGGCGGCGGAGCGCGGCATCGATGCCGAGGTGCGCGAGGCCCTGCAGCAATGCCTGGAGCAGGGCGATCGGTTGTTTCAGAAGGGGCACGTGCTGGAAGAGGACCTGGAGAGCTACCACGACCTCAATATGCGCTTCCATCAACTGATCATCGCCGCCAGCGGCAACCCGGCCATTGCCGAAGCCCTGGCGCGCAACGACCACTTGCCGTTCGCCTCGGTTAGCTCGCTGGCAGTCGACCTACATGATATGGCCCGTGAGTACCGCCGCTTCAATTTCGCCCATATGCAACACCATGCGGTGTTCGATGCGCTGGTCAACGGCCAGGGCGCGCGGGCCGAAGCGATCATGCGCGAACATGCCAATGCGACCCTGCGCTACGCGGAAATCTTCGGCCCGACCCAGGGTGCCAGTGAAGGGGTGAAGTTGATTCAGAAGAGCGTGGCAGAAGAGCTGTCGTAGGCGCGGATCTCTGGTCGTAGATCCTATGTCCCTGCGCAAGTTTTTTGGCCGATCATGGTTGGGTCAAACGGTGTATTCGACCGCCACACGGCAAAAGCAACGCGCAGCACGTAGCCCGGGTTGAGCGCAGCGATACCCGGGTATCGCTTCGCTCAACCCGGGCTACACGAGCGAGGTAGAGTGGATAACGCCTTTTTCATCCACCATCGCGGTTGGTGAATGGCTGGGGCGTCAGCTACGCGCCCCGATCCACCCTACGCCCTACAAATCCAACACCAGCAACGGACTCTTCGCCCGCGAGCAGCAGGGGGTGAACTGGTCGTTCAGCGCCTGTTCGGCTTCGGTAAGGAACAGGTCGCGGTGTTCCGGTTCGCCTGCCAGTACGCCGGTCAGGCAGGTGCCGCAGATGCCTTGCTCGCATGACAGTGGAATCAGAATGCCGAACGCTTCCAGCGCTTCGGCGACGCTTTGGTTGGCGGGGATCTGGATGATCTGGCCGCTGCTGTTGATCTGCACGGCGAAGCTGCCGTCGTTGGCGTGATCGATTGGCGCGGCGGCGAAATATTCGCGGTGCGCGCGTTCGTCTGCCCAGCCCTGGGCCTTGGCCGTGTCCAGCACGTGCGCCATGAAGCCGCCCGGGCCGCAGACGTAGAGGTGGGTGCCGGGATCTGGATTGGCGAGCAGGGCGGTGGCGTCCAGGTGCTGGGCGGCCGGGCCGTCGTCGAAGTGCAGCTGCACGCGCTCGGCGAAGGGTGCGGCCTGCAGGCGCTCGACGAAGGCCGCGCGCTCGATCGAGCGGGCGCAGTAGTGCAGCTGGAAATCCGCGCCGAGCCGGTGCAGGCGTTCGGCCATACCGAGGATCGGGGTGATGCCGATGCCGCCGGCGAACAGCAGGCTGCGTTGAGCATCCTCACTCAGAGGGAAGAGGTTGCGCGGTTCGCTGATCAGCAACGTTTGGCCAACCTGCATCTGCTCGTGCATGGCCTTGGAGCCGCCGCGCGAGGCGGGGTCCTTGAGCACGCCGATCAGGTAACTCTGGTTTTCCCAGGGCGGATTGCACAGCGAGTATTGGCGGATCAGGCCACCGGGCAGGTGTACGTCGATATGGGCACCGGCGGTGAACGCCGGCAGCGGCGCACCGTCGATGCGGGCCAGTTCGAAGCTGCAGATATCCTGGGCCTGGTCGTTGCGTGCGGTGACTAGGACTTCGATCACGGGGCGCTCCCTGCACCGGCGGTGCTGGCGATCAGCTCGGGCGTCGCGGCAGGCGCTCGCTCCTGGGCGATCAGGCGTTCGAGGATGCGTCGCGACTGCACGCCGCCGGCATCGATATTCAGCTTGAGCAACTGACGCTCTGGATGGGCCAGCAGATTGGCCTGCTGCTGTTCGAGCATCTGCAGGTCTTCGCTGAAGATCTTGCCCTGGCCTTCGCGGATGCTGTCGGTGAGTTCCTGGTCTTCGGGCTTGAAGCTGCGCGCCATGCCCCAGAAGTACCAGATCGAGGTCTCGGTTTCCGGGGTGATGAAATCGACCACGATGCTCGCCGCCTTGTCGCTCGGCGCGGCCTGATAACCGCCCTTGCCGGCATGGGCCACGCCGACCTCGATCAGTACATGGCTCGGCGGGCTGAAGCGGCAGATCTGCCAGCGGTCCACCGGTACATCGTCGGCCAAGCCATTGCCGCGCAGGGCCATGCGCCAGAACGGCGGGGCCATGATGTTTTGCATATGCCGACTGGTAACCACGTTGTCGCCCTCGACCGTGGTCACCGGCGCGACCTCGTCGATCTCCTTCTGGCCGATGCTGGAGGCGTGGACATAGGTCTCGTGGGTCAGGTCCATCAGGTTGTCGATCATCAGGCGGTAGTCGCAGTTGATATGGAACAGCCCGCCGCCATAGGCCCAGTCCGGGTTGTCGGCCCATTCCAGGTGATGGATCAGCGCCGGATCGGCCTGTTCGGCATCGCCCGGCCAGACCCAGATAAAGCCGTAACGCTCCTCCACCGGGTAGCTGCGGATGCAGGGGAAGCCGCGCACGCGTTGGCCCGGCATGTCGACGGTCTTGCCGTCGGCGCCCATGGCCAGGCCGTGATAACCGCAAATCAGCTGGCCGTCCTCGACGAAACCCAGGGACAGCGGTGCACCACGGTGCGGGCAGAAATCCTCGACCGCCGCGACCTTGCCTTGCGGCCCACGAT
>CAMPJN010000090.1 GCA_946886875.1 uncultured Pseudomonas sp. | reverse complement strand
GACTATCGCCTCCTGAGAAGCTGTAGTCGAGATACAAGGGCGGGTGCAACCCGCCGACGCTTGCGGGTTTCACCTGCCCTGCGAGTTCGTGCCGTGCGAAGGGAAGGTTGGCGCTGACGTAGGAAGCCCAACGCAGCGGCTGGCTGGAGCTCTAATGCGTTAACGCAAACCAGCAAACTGCAGGTAAGTACCAGTGATCTGATCGCCCCAGAGCAAAGCTATCCAGCCAGCGAGCGCCAGGTAAGGCCCGAAAGGAATCGGCGTGCTGGTCTCCGCGTTACGCAGACGCAGCATAATCAGCCCGAGCACCGCGCCAACCAGCGACGACAACAGAATGGTCAACGGCAATACCTGCCAACCGCCCCAGGCGCCGAGCATGGCCAGAAGCTTGAAATCGCCAAAGCCCATGCCCTCTTTACCGGTTACCAACTTAAACAGCCAGTACACCGACCACAGGCTCAAATAACCGGCAATCGCCCCCCAAAGCGCATCTTCCAGGCTGGTATACAGGCCGAAGTAGTTGGCGATCAGGCCCAGCCAAAGCAGCGGCAATACCAGCACATCGGGCAGCAACTGATGGTCGGCATCGATCAAACTCATCGCCAGCAAGCCCCAGGTCAGTACCAGCATTCCGCCCGCCTGCCAACCAAACCCGAAATGCCAAGCCACATAGGCCGAAAGCAAGCCACAGCTCAGCTCGACCAGGGGGTAGCGCTTGCTGATTGCGGCTTTGCAGCTGGAGCATTTACCGCGCAGAAACAGGTAGCTGATGACCGGGATGTTTTCCCAGGGCCTGATCTCGTGGTTGCAGTGGGGGCATTTGGAGTTGGGTAAGATCAGGTTGAAGGTTTCCCCAGGCGGGGCTTCCGCCAATCCCAGTATTTCCCGCGCCTGAGCGCTCCAGTCACGCTCGAGCATTTTAGGCAGGCGGTAAACCACCACATTGAGAAAACTGCCGATAAGCAGGCCCAAAAACATGCACGAAAAAACCAAGGCCGGCAAGTTACCGGCCAGAAGTTCTATAACCATTATTTAACCGACCGCCGCGCCGAGTTGGAAGATTGGAAGGTACATGGCGATAATTAGCCCACCTACCAGTACGCCCAGTACCGACATGATGAGGGGTTCCATTAGGGTCGTTAGATTATCCACCGCATTATCGACCTCATCCTCATAGTAACCGGCAACTTTATCCAGCATCTCGTCGAGTGAACCGGACTCTTCGCCAATGGCGGTCATTTGGATAGCCATGCTAGGGAATATGCCTGTTGTGCGCATCGAGAAGTTGAGCTGCGTCCCGGAAGAAACATCGTTGCGAATTTTTTGCACGGCATTTCTAAACACCACGTTACCGGTGGCTCCGGAAACAGAGTCTAATGCCTCAACCAATGGCACGCCCGCCGCAAAAGTGGTGGCCAGGGTGCGTGCATAGCGCGCTACTACGGCTTTATAAAGGATGTCGCCGACAATGGGGGCCTTAAGCAATGTGCGATCTAAAAAGTCGCGGAATTTTTCTGAACGCTTATGGGCTTCCTTGAAAGTAAAAACGATCGCGAAAAAAGCGAATATAAAGACAAACCACCACTCTTGGAGGCCGCGAGACATCCCTACGACCATCTGCGTAAATGCCGGTAACTCTGCACCAAAACCTTGAAAGACACTTTCGAATTGCGGTACGACCTTGATCAATAGGATGGCGGTCACTATCACGGCTACTACTATGACCGCGATGGGATAGGTCATAGCTTTCTTGATCTTGGCTTTAAGCGCTTCGGTTTTTTCTTTATAGGTAGCGACCCGATCCAGTAGCGTTTCCAGGGCGCCTGATTGTTCGCCGGAATCGACTAGGTTGCAATAGAGGTCGTCGAAGTACTCGGGCTTTTTACGCAGCGAGGCCGCGAAGCTATTACCCGCTGCCACCTCCTGCTTTACGTCGTCGATTAGCTTGCGCATATTGGGGTTCTCAAACCCCTCGCCAATGATGTCAAAGGACTGCAGCAGTGGTACCCCGGCTTTCATCATGGTCGCCATCTGGCGAGTAAACAGCGCAATATCCAGCGGTTTGATCTTTTTGCCGGCACCGAACAGCGATACCGACTTTTTGCGTACCTTGAGCGGATTGATACCCTGCTTGCGCAATTGGGCCTTGACCAAGGCGGGCGTTTGCCCGGATAGCTCACCTTTGATCTTGCCGCCTTTCTTATCGGTGCCTTCCCAGACGAAGACGCTGGTTTTTAGAGCTTTGGCCGCCATGGGTTAATCCTTGGTCACACGGTTGACTTCTTCGAGGCTGGTAATGCCCTGCATGGCCTTGAGCAATGCCGAGGTGCGCAGATCATTAAAGCCGTCTTTACGCATTTGCATTGAGATATCAATGGAATTGCCTTCTTCCATGATAATCCGTTGTAGAGCAGGCGTGTTTTTAACCACTTCATAAATCCCGACACGGCCCTTGTAGCCGCCATTGCAATTTTCACAGCCAACCGGGCGATAAATCTTGAAGGTGCCGATCTTGTCTTCGGGGAAGCCTTCCTCAAGTAGCGCCTCGCGTGGGATCTGCACTTCCTTTTTACAGCTGCTGCACAGCTTGCGCGCTAGGCGCTGGGCGATGATCAAATTGACCGAAGTGGCAATATTGAACGAAGGCACACCCATATTGCGCAGGCGAGTCAGGGTTTCCGCCGCGCTGTTGGTGTGTAAGGTCGACATCACCATATGCCCGGTCTGGGCTGCTTTGACCGCAATGGACGCGGTGTCCAGGTCGCGAATCTCGCCGACCATGATGATGTCCGGATCCTGGCGCAGGAAGGATTTCAGTGCCGCGGTGAAGTCCATGCCCTGTTTGGGATTGACGTTGACCTGGTTAATGCCTTCCAGATTGATCTCCACCGGGTCTTCGGCGGTGGAAATATTCACATCGACGGTATTGAGGATATTCAGGCCGGTATACAGGGAGACGGTTTTGCCGGAGCCGGTGGGGCCGGTTACCAGAATCATGCCCTGGGGTTGCTTCAAGGCGGACATGTAAAGGTCTTTTTGCGATTCTTCATAGCCCAGAGCATCGATACCCATCTGCGCGCTCGAAGGGTCGAGAATCCGCATAACGATTTTTTCACCCCACAAGGTAGGGCAGCTGCTGACACGGAAGTCGATGGATTTGGTTTTTGAGATACGCATTTTTATGCGCCCATCCTGCGGCTTACGGCGCTCGGAAATATCCAGGCTGGCCATAACCTTAAGACGAGCGGAAATACGCGGAGCTAGCTGAATTGGCGGCCGGGCGATCTCGCGCAAAATGCCGTCGGTACGAAAGCGCACCCTATAGGTTTTTTCATAAGGTTCGAAATGCAGGTCGGATGAGCCGGATTTTATCGCATCCAGCAGCATCTTATTGACGAAGCGTACGACCGGGGCATCATCTGCTGAATTTTCAACGTTGTCCTGGGCGCCGTCGTCGACCGCCTGGATGTCGACGCCATCCAGATCTACATCGCCCAGTTCCTCCATGCCGCTGGTGCCGGCATCGAAGAATTTTTCGATGGCGTCGCCCAGCTTGTCGTCTTCAACCAGCAGGGGCTCGGTGGTCAAGCCAGTGGAAAACTGGATATCCGTCACCGCCTGGTGGTTGGTGGGATCCGATACCCCGACAAAAAGTTTGTTGCCTCTACGATAAAGTGGAATAACACGGTGCTGGCGAATCAGCTTTTCGCTGATCAGGTCGCGGGGTTGGCTGTCCTTTTCAATGGCGCTGAGATCGCAGAAGGGCAGGCCGAATTGCTCAGCTGCTATTTCCGCAATAGCGCGGCTGCTGGCCAGCTTGTTTTGTACTAGATAGGAAACCAGCGGAATTTTGTTGCGCAGCGCTTGGGCGTGAGCCTGCGCGGCGGCGGTGTCGCTAAGCAGTTCGGCGTTTACCAGCTGCCGAGCCAAGCCTGACAAATTAGGTGCGTCGCTCATATGTAGGGAGGGCTTATCACGGGATGAGGATCCTAATCTTATAGCTTAAATTGTCGGGTAGCCCAAGCGTGTGCGGTCCTGGTGACAAAAAACGTCAATTGCTGCCGTGCAGGGGGGGGGTGTTTTATGGTGGGCGGCATGAAAACACTTGCGTAGCGAGTTTTGTTAAGTTGGCATGGCATCTGCTTTGTCATGCTCAGGTCTCTGACCTTAACCATAATAGGAGCTTGTCCATGAAGTCTCTCAAGACGCAAAAAGGTTTCACTCTGATCGAATTGATGATCGTGGTTGCGATCATTGGTATCCTGGCGGCGATCGCTATTCCTCAGTTCAACGAGTATCGCGCAAAGTCGAATGACACCGTTGCTACTGCGGATGCCAAAAACACAATCAGCATTTTTGCTGCTGCCCAACTCTGAGGAGGATGCGTAATGAAAAATATTATTGCTTCCGTCGTTGCTATTGCTGCATTTTCTGGTGCTTCTGCTTTTGCTACTGTAATTACTCCAGGGACCCCGATACAGCCGGGGAATCAGGGTTGTGAGTTGTTGGCTGAAGCGGTAACTGTCAATCTGTCTAGTAATGTCTATGCTGCATATAGCTGTAACGTGGCTAATAATACTATCCGTGTTGCTACATGTCATAAGGGTGGTAGTCGGAAGCAGGCAACTATTGCTTGTGCTGCTGTAGATGTTATTACAGAGGATGACGGCTCAACTACTACGGTCTATAATGATGAGAGTTGTGATGGTACGCCCGAGCAGACTTTTACCAGCAGCAGTCTTGGTAAGGGTTATCAGGCGTCTACGGCGGGTGGCAGTGTAGCTGCAACAAATTTGGGTGCTGTTTGTGACTCCGCTGGCCCTGTAGATACATTGCTACAATAATTGATTGGCATAAAAGGTGGCGCCTGAGGCGCCACTTTCTTGCTTTTGGTGATTGTAAAAATCCTTCCGGATAATCCTTTATGAGAAAGTCATTTGGTTGTCTTGGTGGTGTCTTTTTTAGACGCTATTCTCTTGCGGTATCAGGGTTTACGCTTATTGAATTATTAATTGTTGTTGCGATTATAGGTGTTTTGGCTGCGATTGCTATTCCTCAATTTAATGAGTACCGTGCGCGCAGTAATGACGTCACGGCGCAGGCGGACGCGAAAAATGCTGTTCAGATATTTTCTGCTGATATGATACGTTAGTTTTTAAGCTGCGACTTTTGGTTGTGGCGATTTTTATTTTATTTGGTGGTGTTTATTTTTTGGAGTTGGTATGTCTTGTCTTGAGGTGTTTTCGAGGGTTTTGATGGTTTTCTATGTGTCGCTCTGATTTTTTAACTGGAATATCTTTAGCCTTGCGCGCACGTTATTTGTTGCAAGGTTTTTGTTCGCTACTGGTCTTGGCCTTGGCTGTATTATTAGCTGCGCAGTTTAGCGGTCGCCAGTCGGGCGCTGTGGCGCTCGATGTCGGTCTGTCAGTAATGCGTCTGCTCTTACCCTTGGCCTTAGTGCTGATGACTCAGGAATTGCTTTCCCGTGAGTTTGAGCGACGCTATTTTCTTAATTCGCTGACTTACCCGCGCTCACGTCATGGCTTATTGCTGGGCCGTTTTTTGTCCGTTTGTGTGTTGACTGCTAGCTTGCTATTGGTGATGGCGTTGTTGTTGGCTGCGTTGGTCTGGTTGGTTGGTCAGGGAGATGCGAAAGGCGCTTCTATTGCACTGGATCATCACTATCTGGTCACCATATTTTTTTTCGGGCTGGATCTATTGCTACTTGCCTCGCTGGCCTGCCTGTTGGCCGTTGTCGCGTCGACTCCCAGTTTCGTATTGATCGGCACCTTCGGTTTTATGCTGGCGGCGCGTTCATTTTCCGCCATTGTAGAGTTACTTAATCGCGATGCTTCTGTGGTTGGTGATGCCGAGAGTTATCGCGCGGGCGTTGGCTTGCTCGGATATCTCCTGCCAGATCTGGGGGCGCTGGACATACGTATGGTAGCGCTCTACGGCAAGATGGACTTTCTCCCGGTCGATTGGCCCTGGCTGTTGCTTTCCAATTTGGCCTATGTGGTTGGTCTTTTGGCGCTCGCGGTTTGGGCGCTGCAACGTAAGCGTTTTGCCTGAATATGCGCGCCCGTTACGCGTCCCTGTGGCTGGCCCTGTTGGGTTTTTCCATATTTACGGGCATCGCATTCTGGCGTACACAGCAGCCGCTGTCGATTGAGCGAGTGCGGGTGCAGGATCGTGTGGTGATATCGGCGCCCATTCTGCTGGCGCTTTATGGTGGGGATCGCTTTCTTGCTGCCAATCTGGAAGTCATACGCCTTGCCGCTACCGGTATGGATGATGGCTTGAGTGATACCGGTTATTTGGTCCGTGCCCAGCAGGTCGTTGCGCAACTGAATGCCTGTCATGAGGATAACTATTACCTAGCCAACGGCTTGCTCACTTGGGGTGGCGCGGTCAGTGAAGGTAATCAGGTACTGCGCGCCGCGGTACAGTGCCGTGCTTGGGATTTCGTTCCGGCGTTTTTCTATGGTGTTAACTTGGCGTTCTTCCAGCGCGATATTGCTGAGGCGCAGCGCATGCTCGAGCTGGGCGCACAGCGTTCGCCCGAGAATGCCGCAGGCTTGCGCAAGTTGGCGGTGATGCTGCGGGCGGAAAGCTTCGCTGATGAGAAGCTGGCCTTGAATTATCTGATTCAACAGCGCGACTCTGCGAGTGAACCTAAGTTGCACGATATGCTCGATAAGCGGGTCGTGCGGTTGCAAGGTTTGGTCGCTTTGCGCGAGGCGCAGCGCAGCTTCGAGCCGAAAAACGGCAGGTTGATTTCTCTTGATCAATTGATTGAGTCCGGTTTATTACCGGCCTTGCCAGTTGATCCGCTCCGTCTCGGCTACGAGTTGAAGGCTGGCCGGATTATCTTGAAGAAAATGAAAATTGCCGGCATGGAGGAGCAGCCTTGAGTGCGGCACTGGAGTTTCAAAGCGTCAGCCAAACCTTTCACGTCAAGGGCAAGACGGTGCAGGCGCTACGCGAGGTCAGCTTCAGTCTGGCTGAGGGTGAGGTGTTCGGCTTCGTTGGCCCCAACGGCGCTGGCAAGTCCACTACCATCAAGGTAATGCTCGATATCATCAACGATTACCAGGGTCAGGTTACCCTGTACGGTATCTGTGCGCGTCAAGCCGAGGCGCGGCAGGGGCTGGCCTACGTTCCAGAAGCGCCTGCGCTCTACGAGCAATTCACCCCGCTGGAGATTCTGCGTACGGGGTTGTCTATGTACGGCATCAAACGCAAGGATGCCGATGCCTGGTGCATGCAGTGGCTGGAGCGTTTTTCCATAGATGCATCGGCCAAGCGGCGCATTCGCGAGTTGTCCAAGGGTACGGTGCAGCGCGTCGCGCTGGCGCATTCCATGGTCGTGCAGCCGAAGTTGCTGGTGCTGGATGAGCCGTTGTCGGGCCTCGATCCTGTCGGTCGTAAGGATGTAGTGGATATCCTGACCGAGTTCAAGCAGCAGGGTGGGGCGATCTTTTTTACCTCCCATGTGTTGCATGACGTTGAGCGTATCGCCGATCGTTTTGGCTTTATCAACAAAGGCGAGTTGGTCACCGTGCGTTCGCCTCGCGAGCTGGCGGCGGAGCGGGTCGATCAGATGCTGGTGCGCTTCAATGCCCAGCAACCTATCGCTCCCGGCGCGCGGCAGTTGCGTGAGGGTGAATTCGAGTGTGAGTTGAGCCAGGCGGTGCTGCCGGAGTTTATTGCTCAGCTCAATCAGCAGGGCGGGCATTTACTGACGATCAAGCCAGCGGTGTCGCTGGAGAGTGTTTTCTTCAAGATATTGGACGATGCCGCTAAAGGCGCAGGGGTGGGGCAGGCGTTGGTAGCAGTATAGGCCTCGGGTGATTGCGCCGCTGTCGTGGCGGGCAGTTGCCTTCTGTCTACGGTAGGATGCTTACAAACTCAACCGCATCGACAAATCCACCGCCTTCACATCCTTGGTCAGCATACCAATCGAAATATAATCCACCCCCGTCTCGGCAATAGCGCGCAAGGTGCTGTCGTTGATTCCGCCTGAGGCTTCCAGTTTGGCGCGGCCTTGGGTGATGGCGACGGCTTGGCGCATTTCGTCCTGGCTTAGTTCATCCAGCATGATGATGTCGGCGCCGGCTTCCAGGGCTTGCTTCAGTTCTTCCAGGCTTTCCACTTCGACTTCCACCGGCTTGCCGGGGGCGATCTGGTGGGCGGCTTGTACGGCCTCGGTTATGCCACCGCAGGCGGCGATGTGGTTTTCCTTTATAAGGAAGGCGTCGAAGAGGCCGATGCGGTGGTTGTGGCAGCCGCCGCAGGTGACGGCGTATTTCTGCGCCAGGCGCAGGCCGGGTAGGGTTTTGCGTGTGTCGAGCAGTCTGACTGCAGTGCCGGCAACCAAGTCGGCGTAATGCTGGCAGCGGGTGGCGACGCCCGATAGGGTTTGCAGGAAGTTCAGGGCGCTGCGTTCGCCGCTGAGCAGGGCGCGGGCCGGGCCTTCCAGGTGGAAGAGGGCTTGGTTGGGGCTTGCTCGTTCACCATCGCGCACTTGCCAATGCACGGCGACACGCGGGTCGAGCTGGCGGAATACCGCGTCGACCCAGGCGGTGCCGCAGATAACCGCAGATTCACGGGTGATTACCGTGGCGTGGGCCATGCGTTCGGCGGGGATCAGCTGCGCGGTGATGTCGCCGCTGCCGATGTCTTCGGCCAGGGCGCGGCGCGCGTTGGCTTCGATTTCGGCTGTGAGGTCGGCGAGGGTAAGGTTCGGCATAACGGGCTCCGCTCATCTGGTTGCGCGATTATAGGGATAGTGGGAGATCGATGCAGCGAGATCGCATAGGGTTGGTTCGAGCTTGAGCGCTATGTCAACGTCGGCAGCAGGTTTGGCGGGTGCAGCGAAAGCCCGCCCCGAGGTCGCGCCTCCTATGGATGGCGGACAATTCGCGCCTAGTGATGCAAGTAAAGGTCGCTTGTACAGAGCCTTCTATATATGCGCGCCGTCGCTTTCTTGGAATCTTTCCCCTCGCGTACGGTCACTGACTAGCCGCTGGGAGGCTTATTCGCTGCATCTGTGACCTGCGTCATATCTGGATAAAAAGCTGGCGCTGTCTGCATATCCGCATCCCTATAATGGCTTTACATTCAGGGTGTAAACATTGACGCCATGCCTTTGACGTTACGGATGATGTTCAGTTGACCTATGCAGGCGAATTCGCCCAAGAGAGCTAGTCTGCAGGAGACACGTAATGAAGAACGATGCGAATGTGGTGCCGCTGACCAAGGCCGCGCCTGAACAATCGCCCACTTCGTCGGTAGGAAGGTTGCCCGTGGCGCTCATTCAAGTGCGTGATAAAGCTGCGCAACAACTCAAACAGTCGTTGCAGGCGCTGTTCGACAATGCCGACGATACCTTGTTCGAGATGGCGGATCGCTCGACCAGCAACTCCGAGCAGAACGCATTTTTCGAAACCATGCGCGACTTGCGCCTGAAACGCAAAAATATCGAGCGTGTCTTTCTGCAAAAGATTTTTGAATCCTTTGGCGCGCTCAATCAATACGAAATCGGTAAGCCGCAACCTCTGGAGTCGGTGTCGTTCGAAACCTTGTCGTTGGTTCAGGACGATGCCCTCGAAGAATCCGTGGCGGTGGATGCCATGGTCGCCAAGGTGATGAGCCGCGACAGTATGGCGCTCAGCCATTTGACTCTGCGTCTTAATGCCATGATCAGCAAGAAGCTCGACGATAAGAGCAATCCGCTTGGCCCGGTCCTGCTTTGTGAGTTTTTCATGGATGCCTGCAGCAGCCTGGGCGTGGAGATCAAGGTCAAGCTGATCATCCTCAAGCTGTTCGAAAAATATGTATTGAGCGATCTTGACCAGCTCTATGCCAACGCCAATCAGGGGCTGGTCGCCGCCGGGGTATTGCCCGAACTGAAGTCGACGCCTGCAAGGCGTAACCCCAACCGTCCCGGCACTGCGGCTCATGGCTCGCGCGAGGACTCTTCCGCACCGGGCATGAGCCATGGCGAATACGCCGACGACAGTGTGCAGGAGGTGTTCGGCGCTTTGCAGGAATTGCTCTCGCAAGTGCGCGGCAGTGCGTTGCCGCGGCGCGAGCAGCCCGCCGGTGCCATGCCGATTTCCAGCAACGACCTGATGCGTCTGCTATCGCATATGCAGCAGCGCGCGCCGGTGCAGCCCAGTGCCGACTTCGACCTACGCGAACAGCTCGAGCTGTTGCTCGGGCGCGCCAGTGCCAAGAGCGGCAAGGCGCGGGTGGTGGGAGAAGTCGACGAAGATGTGATCAATCTGGTGTCGATGTTGTTCGAGTTCATTCTCGACGACCGTACCTTGCCCGATTCGCTGAAGGCGTTGATAGGGCGCATGCAGATTCCGATGTTGAAAGTGGCGGTGCTAGATAAGACCTTTTTCAGCCGCGGCAGCCACCCCGCGCGCCGTCTGCTCAACGAGATCGCCAGCGCCGCGCTCGGCTGGGGCGATCAGGACGATGCGCAACGCGATAGCCTGTTCCAGAAGATCGAGCAGGTGGTGCAGCGTCTGCTCAACGATTTCGTCGACGATCCGGTGATTTTTTCCGAATTGCTCGCCGATTTCATGGCCTTTACCGGCGATGAGCGGCGCCGCAGCGAGTTGCTCGAGCAGCGCACTCGCGATGCCGAAGAGGGCAGCGCCAAAGCCGAGTTGGCGCGGCGTCAGGTCGAGCAGGCGTTGAACGAGCGCCTGCTGGGCAAAACTCTGCCTGAGGTGGTGGTGCGCCTGCTGCAACAAGCCTGGAGCAAGGTGCTGATGCTCTGCTGCCTCAAGCACGGCGTCGAGTCGGCCGAATGGCAGGCGGCCATTGCCACCATGGACGACCTGATCTGGAGCGTCGAGCCTCACGAGGATCCGGAAGCGCGGATGCGCTTGCTGGAGTTGGTGCCCGGGTTGCTCAAGGCGCTGCGCGAAGGCATGGCCAGTGCAGCGTTCGATCCTTTTTCCACTGGCGAATTTTTCAGCCAGTTGGAAGCCTTGCATGTGCAGGCTTTCCAGCGCTTCAAGCGGGCCGCCGAGCCCGAGCCGGCTGCACAGGTCGATAACGGCGAGGACGCACCGGACGGCGATATCGTACTACCGCTGCTCGAACTGCCTCCGGCCGAGTTGGAGGCCGAGCCGGAGATGGTCGAGGTGGTCGAAGAAATCGTTCTGGCGGCGCCCGGTGATAACCGCAGTGCCGAGGCCGAACTGGTGTTGCCGGACGATGATGAGGCGCTGCTGCAGGTCGATAATTTACGTGTCGGCAGTTGGGTCGAGTTTCAGGAAGACGAAGAGCACAAGCTGCGTTGTAAATTGGCGGCGGTCATCAAGCCGACCGGCAAGTACATCTTCGTCAACCGCACCGGGATGAAGGTTCTGGAGAAGACCCGTACCGGGCTGGCTGTCGAGTTCCGTCGTGGGGGGATTCGCCTGCTCGACGATGCTTTGCTGTTCGATCGCGCGCTGGAGTCGGTGATCGGTAATCTGCGCCGGCTCAAGAGCAGCTGATGGCAACTCGCGCCGACTGGGCCGCCGAACGGGTCTGCGGCGAGTGCTACGCCGTTCTGGTAACAGCGTCAGCAGGCCGTTGAAAACGTAGGCGAGGCAGGCAAGACAAGGCAAAAACAGGCGAGGAAGCGGAGTGTACTTTTGTACATGAGCATTCCGAGCCTGTTTTTAACGCAGTATTGCCAACGCAGGTAGTTTTTCAACGGCCTGCTAAG
>CAMPJN010000089.1 GCA_946886875.1 uncultured Pseudomonas sp. | reverse complement strand
ATGATCCTGGTCGGCCTGATGGCGGTGATCACCGTGGCCCATCAACTGCTGCTGAAAAGGAGCCAGCATGTCTCTCGCTGACCGCGCACCCGCCGCGCTCTACCACCGCGTGGTGGTCTGGCTGCTGTTCCTGATTTTGCTGACACCGCTGGCCGGCACCCTGCTCTATTCGCTGTCGACCAGTTGGTCGGCAAGCATTCTGCCGGACGGCCTGACCCTCAAGTGGTATCTGGAGTTGTGGGGCGATCAACGCTTCCTCAATGCCTTCGGCCAGTCGCTGCTGGTGTGTTTCGGCGCCCTGGCGCTGTCGGTGCTGCTGATTCTGCCGCTGCTGTTCGTGGTGCATTACCACTTCCCCAAGCTTGACGGCCTGATGAACATCCTGATCCTGCTGCCGTTCGCCGTGCCGCCGGTGGTGTCCTCGGTGGGCTTGCTACAGCTGTACGGTTCCGGGCCTCTGGCGATGACCGGCACGCCCTGGATTCTGATCGGCTGCTACTTCACCATCGCCCTGCCCTTTATGTACCGCGCCATCACCAATAACCTGCAGGCGATCAACCTGCCCGATCTGATGGACGCCGCCCACCTGCTCGGTGCCAGCACTTGGAAGGCGGCGTTTCTGGTAGTGCTGCCGAACCTGCGCAAGGGCCTGATGGTCTCGTTGTTCCTCTCGTTCAGCTTCCTGTTCGGCGAGTTCGTGTTCGCCAACATGCTGGTCGGCACCCGTTACGAGACGCTGCAGGTCTACCTCAACAACATGAAAAACAGCAGCGGCCACTTCAACAGCGCCCTGGTGATTTCCTACTTCTTCTTCGTGCTGGTCTTCACCTGGGCCGCCAACCGCCTGAACAAGGACAAGTCATGAGCTATCTGAGCATCCGCGGCCTGCACAAAAGCTACGGCACCACCCCGATCTTCAGCGACATCAACTGCGAGATCGGCAAGGGCGAGTTCGTCACCCTGCTCGGCCCCTCGGGCTGCGGCAAATCCACGCTGCTGCGCTGCATCGCCGGCCTCACCGAAGTGGGCGGCGGGCAGATTCTGCTGGATGGCGAAGACCTGGTGCCGCAAGCGCCGCAGAAGCGCGGCATCGGTATGGTGTTCCAGAGCTACGCACTGTTCCCCAACATGACCGTGCAACAGAACGTCGCCTTCGGCCTGCGCATGCAGAAGGTCGCCAAGGAAGAAAGCGCCGAGCGCGTGCGCGAAGCCCTGGCCATGGTCGAACTCGGCGAATTTTCCGCACGCTACCCGCACCAGCTGTCCGGCGGCCAGTGCCAGCGCGTGGCCCTGGCCCGCTCGCTGGTCACCCGCCCGCGTTTGCTGCTGCTCGACGAGCCGCTGTCGGCGCTGGATGCACGGATTCGCAAGCACCTGCGTGAACAGATCCGCAGCATCCAGCAAGACCTCGGCCTGACCACCATCTTCGTCACCCATGACCAGGAAGAAGCCCTGGTAATGTCCGATCGGATCTTCCTGATGAACGCCGGCAAGATCGTCCAGAGCGGCGATGCCGAGACCCTCTATACCGCACCTATCGACGCCTTCGCCGCCGGCTTTATCGGTAACTACAACCTGCTCGACGCCGACGCCGCCAGCCGCTTGCTCGACCGGCCGATAAACAGCCGTATCGCCATCCGCCCCGAAGCCATCCACCTCGGCGGCGAAGGCGGTATCGAAGGGCAGATTCGTAGCCACAGCCTGCTCGGCAATGTCATTCGCTACCGGGTCGAGGCCCGCGGAGTGGAATTGCTGGTCGACGTATTGAACCGCTCGGCGAGCGACATGCACGGCAGCGGCCAGCGCATCGCACTGAGCATCGATGCCGCCGCGATCCGGGAGGTGGCTTGATGGCCCTGGCAATTTTCGATCTGGACGAAACCCTGATTCATGGCGACTGCGCCAGCCTGTGGAGCGAGGAAATGGCCAAGCTCGGCTGGGTCGACGGCGAAAGCTTTCTCGAGAAAGACCACGAATTGATGGCGCTCTACGCCGAGGGCAAGCTGGCCATGGAGGACTACATGACCTTCAGCCTCTCACCCCTGGTCGGGCGCAGCGCCGAGGAAGTCGCCTTTGTCGTCGAGCCCTATGTCGAAGATGTGATCGAGCCGCTGCTCTACAGCGATGCCACCCGCTGCCTGGCCAACCACCGCGCGGCCGGCGACCGCATTCTGATCATCTCCGCCTCGGCGCACTTTCTGGTCAGCGCCATCGCCGCGCGCCTGAAGGTCGAGGATGTACTTGCCATCGATATCGAAGAGCAACACGGCGCCTACAGCGGCCGTACCCAAGGTGTGCTGACCTATCGCGAAGGCAAGGTCACGCGCCTGCAGGCCTGGCTCGAAGAACAAGGCGAAAGCCTGGACGGCGCCTACTTCTACTCCGACTCGCGCAACGACCTGCCGCTGCTGCAACTGGTCAGCAAACCCTACGCCGTCAACCCCGACCCGGTGCTGCGCCGACATGCCGAACAGGCCGGCTGGCCGATTCTCAGCTGGCGTTAGCCGGCGCCTGCTCCTATTGGCGCGTCGGTAAATCCTATCTCCTGCGCACCTCGGCGTCGCAGGGCGGGCATGCCAAAGGCTTGTCCGCCATTGGGCAGCCAGCGGTGGACAAAGCTTCGCTATGTCCACCCTACAAAAGCGCATCTCGTAGCCCGAATAAGCCTTGGCGCAATCCGGGATCACGCCAGCCAAGATGGCGCTGCGCTTATCCAAGATTTACCGGACTGCATGCCCCCTGTAAATCCGGATACGAGCCGAGAGCGGCGTTATTGCGACTGCTTGTCAGTAACCAGCACTTCACCGGCTGTTTGGCACAAATACTGGCACTTTGCTCAACTTTTGCCCTTGCCAGGCTTCAACAAAGCTCGGCATCCTTAAGCCCATAACAACTACCAGAATCCATTATGGCGATGCTGATCCGGCGCATGCTTATGCGCCTGCGCAATGATTTCCAGTTATCCATCATTACCTTGATGGGGCTGATCGGTGTGCTCGGCATTTCCCCCTACGCAATTTATCGGCTACTGGAAGGTAATTATCTGGTTGGCGCGGCCGACTGCGTAATCGTGATTTCGACCCTGATCGCGGTGATCTACGCCTGGCGCAGCGGCGATACGGAAAAGCCCGGCATCTTCCTGGCCACGGTGTTCACCGTGGGCTCGACCCTGGTGGCGATCAACCTCGGGGTCAATGGGGTGTTCTGGTTGTACCCGCTGATCCTCTTCAATTTCTTTATGGTCAGCCCCGGCAAGGCGGTACTGGCCACGGCCCTGGTATTGCTGGCCCTGGTGAGCCATGCCCTGCTGGTACCGGGTTCGGTATTCGAGAGCAGCTACCAGATGACCTCCTTTCTGGTCACCAGTTCGGTGGCCGGCCTGCTGACCTTTATCTTCGCCTACCGCACCCGCAGCCAGCGCGATCAGTTGCAGATCCTGGCGATCCAGGACCCACTGACCGGCGCGCGCAATCGCCGGGCGATGAACGAAGAACTGAGAATCGCCGTGGCCATGCATCGCCGCCATGGCAATAACTTCGCGATCCTGGTGATGGACCTGGATCACTTCAAGCTGATCAACGACAACTTCGGCCACCAGGCTGGCGATCAGGTGTTGAGGGCGTTCGTCGATCTGGTGAAAAAATCCTCGCGCAAGGAAGATCGACTGTTCCGCTTCGGCGGCGAAGAGTTCCTGATGCTCCTGCCCAACACCGACAGGATCGGCCTGTTGGCGGCAGCCAAACAGCTGCACAGCCAGGTCGCGCAGCACCTACGCGGCCCAGGCGGGCCGGTGACCATGTCGATCGGCGGGGCCATACTGCGCAGCGGTGAAAATTGGGAAAGCTGGCTGCAACGGGCCGACCAACGCCTCTATCGCGCCAAAGGCGCGGGCCGCAACTGCACCGTCGCCGACGATTCCGTACAACCCAGTGCCGCGGCGCTGTCGCTCAGCCAACGCTGAGACTGCAAGCCCTGGCAATCGCGGCGCCGAGCCCCTGTAACAAATCGGCAGCGGCCCAGTCTATTCAGCACATTCCCCCTCCTGGGACTTCGCCATGAAACGACGCACCTTTATCCAGGGCCTGGCCCTGCTGCCCACCCTGCCCTTGCTCGGCGGCTACTCGCCCTTGAGCCTCGCCGCGGCCATCGCCAACGTGACCAAGGTTACCCCGCTGGACAAACCGCACAGCGCCTGGCGTGAACTGCTGTCGCCCGAGGCCTATGCGGTGCTGTTCGAAGAGGACACCGAGCGCGCGGGCAGCAGCCCCTTGAATCAGGAAAAACGCAGCGGCACTTACATCTGCGCGGCCTGCTACCTGCCGCTGTTCGACAGCCAACACAAGTACGAAAGCGGCACCGGCTGGCCAAGCTTTACCCAGCCGATAGAAGGCCATGTCGGCCTAAAAAGCGACCGCAAACTGTTCTTCCCGCGAACCGAATACCACTGCGCCCGTTGCGGCGGACACCAGGGCCATGTGTTCGACGACGGCCCGAAACCGCGCGGCGAACGCTGGTGCAATAACGGTGTAGCGCTGCGCTTTATCGTCAAGGGCGAAAGCCTGCCGGAACTGAGGAGTTGAACATGCGCATGCCATCCTTCACCCGTGCACCGGCTATCGCCGCCACACTGCTACTCGGCTCGCTATTGGTCGCCTGCGGACAAAGCTCGGCGCAAGCGCCGAAAACCTCGGCCAATACCAGCGCTAGTGAGATGCCGACGAACACCGCCGTCGCGGTATTCGCCGGCGGCTGCTTCTGGTGCACCGAGTCGGACTTCGACAAAGTGCCCGGCGTGGTCGAAACCATCTCCGGCTATATCGGCGGCAACGTCGACAATCCCACCTACGAGCAAGTGTCGGCCGGCACGACCGGCCATATCGAAGCGGTGCAAGTGCGCTATGACGCCAGCAAAACCAGCTACGCCAAATTGCTGGAAGCCTACTGGCCCACCATCGACCCCATCACCGCCAACGCCCAGTTCTGCGACCGCGGCTCGCAATACCGCAGCGCGATTTTCTACGCCAATGCCGAGGAACAGGCCCTGGCAGAAGCCTCGAAAGCCGCACTACAAGCCTCCGGCCGTTTCAAACAGGACATCGTCACCGAGCTATTGCCGATGACCACCTTTTACCCGGCGGAGGATTACCACCAGGACTACTACCAACGAAACCCGCTACGCTACACCTACTACCGCAACGGCTGCGGCCGCGATGCGCGGCTGGAAAAGCTCTGGGGCAAAAAACACTGACCCCACAGCCAGCGAAGCAGCGGCTGATGCCGAGGTATTCAGATTCTGATTCGAAGCGGCGCCCCGCCTGTTCTTGGGCTAGTTTCACTACTCGATCCGTTCGCGAGCCGCCGCTATGCCTCCCTTGAAACCTTTGTTCAAACTGGCCACCTTTGTTGCCCTTGGCGGCTGGCTGATGCTCGTCTGCCTGCCCTTCTGGCAACTCACCGATGAAGTGGTACTGGGCGTCGTGGTGGTGCTGCTCGGGCTGATCTACAGCTGGCTACTGGCCTCCGCCATGCGCCAACGCCCCGAGCCCGGCAGCGGCAGGCCAGGCTTCTTTAGCCTCGGCGGCGTACTGGCGCTGCTGCGCCAACCCACAGCCGCGCTGGCGGCCTGGGTGCATATCCTGGCGTTCGATCTGATGGTGGGTTTGTATATCCGCAGCGAAGGCGCCATTGCCGGTATCAGCCATTGGGCGCTGCTGCCCTGCTATGTGCTGACCCTGATGTTCGGCCCTTTGGGTCTGTTGGCGTTTCTCGCGTTGCGTTGGTGGGTTGGCTTAGCGCTCTAACGGCTGCGCTGGTATTGCTAACTGCTCTGCCCAGGCAACGTCTGCACCTCATAACCGCCCGGATATTCAATGCTCTGCCGAATAGCGCCACGGCTTTCTAGCGACTGGCTGCTTGAGTGGCTCTCATAACGCCTGAGCGCGCCGTCGCCCGGCAGGCGTTGACCGCCATAGAGGTTGTGCTGCTCGTAGTGCTGCGAGCTACCTATGCTGCCACTGGCGCCTGGGCTGATATAGGTTTTCGGAATGACCCGCAAGGTCTGCGGCGCTTGCTGCTCCGCATGCAGCGGCGCGACCAACAGCAAACCCAGCAGACTGACTACATATCGGCACATCGTCATCACAACCTCTGCGCCATCAGCGCGAAACGAACCTGAAGGTTTGGTAATACAAACAAGCCTGCCTACGGTTCCGATCATCAATCCAGACAAGCCATCCGCTAGCGGCCCTGAACCCGTTGCTCAATCATCCTCGGATCGCTGGAAACCACAAGCAAGACATAAACGCCCAAAACAATATAAAGCCCCACTGGCGGGATCTTGCACGTCTGTTTCGCGAGCCCCATCGCGCTTAATCTGGCTGGCATTGATTACTATCGATGACCCTGCATCCGCATACCGAGCATCGCCCAGAAGATGACTATCCGTTTCGTTTTATTTCTTCTCTGCTGTCTACCAGGCCTGGCGGTCGCTGATCCGTTCAGCTGCAGGGTTGTAGTTATCAGCGACGGAGACACCTTCACCTGCCTGACCACAGAGAACAAGCGGCTGCGGGTTCGCCTTGCAGAAATCGACGCACCAGAAAGAAACCAGCCCTATGGTGCCGAAGCCAAGCAGGCGCTATCTGACCTGGTCTTCGAAAGACACGCTGTCCTGCATGTTCAGGAGGTGGATCGCTACGGCAGGACTCTTGCGCGCGCCTACGTGGGCGGCCTTGATGTGAATTCCACCCTGGTCGAACAGGGTGCTGCCTGGGCCTATACCGAACAGCTGAAGGATCACAGATTGAAGGATGCAGAAACCCTGGCAAGAAACATGGGCAGAGGCCTTTGGCAGCTTCCCGCCGAGTCCATAGTCGCCCCCTGGGATTGGCGCTACGCCGGCAGAATTTCTGCACCGCAAAAAACCAAACCAAGCCGAACCGCGTCTTTCTCCCAGTTTGGTGACAACTAAAGACTGCATGCTACACACCGAAAGACACCGCGCGCCCTCACGCCAAAACAGAAAAAAGCCCTGTCTGAGCAATCAGTACGAGGCTGATCTATTCGACGGAACCATCCGCCCAGCTCACCCGCCAGCCAATCAAAACAGGCCAACGCCAGCCGATTTATTGTTTTGTATGGTGGTGCGGAGATAAGAGCCGAACTGTTCTGTAACCGACTGATAACAAATAAGTTATTGGCTTCGACAAAGCACGCCACCTCAATTACTACCCTGTAGCCCTGCATGTCGTGGCGCAGGAACTTAAAGTGCTTGCTCTTTAGGCTCAGCTGCCAGTTGACTGGAAAAGGCGCCCATCCTTCAAAGCAAAAGGGGCCGCTATAAGCGACCCCGTTTGACTCAGTTCTTGTGCCGACTACTCCAATACAGGACGCGCATTGACAGCCTGCACGGGGCGGTTGTTGTGATGATGAACCACATGTAGGAACTGCTCAATTTGTTCTTTGGATGCGGAAATCGGCTGTTTCATTACCAGCCAACGCACGCCTTCGGAGCAAGGCGGAGTCGTCAGTGAACCATTGAACCGGTAGTAATCACGCTTTGCGGGCAGGATTTCCAGCGGGGAGATATCTGACGCCAGGGCCACTTTTTCGCCCTTCTCCGGCATTTGCGCCCAGGCTTTTGCCAGCGCCTTGTTCGCCTCGCCTTCGGTAACCATAACCGCTACTACGGCAAGGTTGCCGTTCTTGTCGGCATGCACGAGATGGCCTTCCATTGGATAGGACTTGCCACGTATCTGATTTTCACTCGGTACATGGAAGTGGAACTGTTTCAGTTCGAACTCAATGTCATCGACGGTGATGCTGCTACCCGGAAGGGTGTTTACTTGAACGGTGTGGCCGTTATTTAGAATTTCCGAACTGCCTGCTTTGTAGTTAAAAACAACAGGCTTCAGTTTGGCATCGATAAAGCCTGTCAGGTTGATAGGCGATTGATTGCTCCCGGCACATGCGCCGTACTCGGGACTCAGTTTTGCCCAGTTATCAGGCCCAGTTTCGCCGGCATAGTCCCAAGCGGCGCCATCACTGGAAAATGCGAAACTTGAAAACAACAACATACCAGCCGCAATCAATGTTCTTTTCATGGTTCTACCTCGTGAATGGTCTTGTCAATTGAAGCGGCAAGATAGAAGGCTGGACGTTAAGAACACGTTAAGCCCCGTTAACGGAGCTCCCAGAGCCAGTCGGAAAGGTCAGGACGAAGCGGGTCCCACCGACTTCTGGACTTTCCAGGCACACGCCCCAGCCAACATGGTCGACCACGCGTTTGACTATCGACAGGCCCAGGCCGGTACCTTCGTGTGCTGGCCGCTCATCACCGTGGACAAAGCGGTCGAACAAGCGCTCGCGCACTTTCTGGGGAATGCCGGTGCCGGTATCTTCGATCACCAACCGGCCAGCGCTAAGTTGAACCAGAATATGGCCCTGCTCGGTATGCCGACAGGCGTTACGCAGCAGATTGCCGATCACGATTCCGGCCAGTTCGGGATGCACATGGAGCGATACCTGTTCGCTCCACTCCAACCTGCATTCGACAGGTTTGCCGTGCAGCAGGGGCTGGCAGCGCTCCATTTCCGACTCGATGATGGTGTTGAGCACGATGTACGGCGCATCCTGAGATTCCGGGGCGCGCGCGAGCAAGAGCAATGCGCTGACCCGTTGCGCGGTTTCAGCCGCCACGCGCCGGATGCGCTCCGCTGTAGCAAGCTGCGCCGGGCGCTCCGACAATTGCGGGATCAGCACTTCCGCCGCACCCAGCATGATGGTCAGCGGCGTGCGTAATTCATGGCTGACGTCGCCAGTGAACAGCCGCTCGCGCTGCAGAAACTGTTGCAGCTCGTCGGTGCGCTTGGCGAAGGCGCGCGCCAGGACGCCAATTTCATCTTGCGCAGAGAGGGAAGGCAGTTCAGTCGGCCCTGCGTTGCGGCCGACCGCATCGGCAAGCGCCGCTACCGGTGCGATTATCCGTTTGGCACATAACACGCCGAGCACCGCGGCGAGCAGGACACTGACGGCAAAGCCGAGCGCCAGAGACAGGAGGATTACCAGTTCCGTGTGCTCGAGCTCATTGACCTCCTGCACCACAGCGTAGCGGCTGGAACCCTGATCGCGCAGCAGCGCATGAACGTGCCGATTGCCGACCCCAACTTCATGGAAACCAGCGGGTAACTGGCGCAACTCGGCAGGGATATCGGCATCGATCAGGAAGCGAATATCCGGCGGCGCATCCGGCATACGCCCGCCCTGCTGAACGTCGATCAGCCTGTCGACCATCTTGGCCAATCGAGCATCGATTACCTGCTCTTCAATACCCTTCACCGAGATATAGGAAACCAGGCTGAAGGCGCCGGCCACTATGACCGCCAACAGGATATAGGTGAGCGAAATGCTCTGTTTGAGCGAAAGCCTAGGCTTCACCGGGCACCACCAATCGATAGCCGGTACCTGGCAGCGTCAGCAACATTGGCTGGGAAAAGGGTTTGTCGAGCACCTGACGCAACGTATGGATATGGGTACGTAAGGCATCGCTATCCGGTGGGCTGTCGCCCCATACCTCCCGTTCGATGGCTTGGCGCGTCATCAGCGTCGGTGCGGCACGCATCAGCGCGGCGAGAATCTTGTAACCCGTCGGCGTCAGCTCGAGCGGCTGTCCGGCACGGGTGACCTGACCTGTACCCGCGTCCAGCCGCAAGTCGCCGAAGGTCAAGATCAATTGCACGTGCTCGTTACGTGAACGGCGTACTAGAGCCTTCAGACGCGCATCCAGCTCGGGAAGGGAATAGGGTTTGACCAGGTAGTCGTCGGCACCGACCTCGAAGCCCGTCAGCTTGTCGTGCACAGTGTCACGGGCCGTCAGCATCAGAATCGGCGTCGCAAGTCGATACTCCTGGCGCAGCGTACGGCAGACATCCAGGCCATCCATGCCCGGCAATGACAGATCGAGGACGATCGCATCATGGTAGGAACCCGTGGCGCAGGCGACACCGGCACTGCCATTACGCGCCACGTCCAGCGTATAACCGAGTGGTTCCAGATACCCGTACAGGTTCGCGATGATGTCCGGGTTGTCCTCAACGATCAGCACGTGCATAGGTTTCCCGTCCATCTTCCTATCCTGCATTCGGCATAACTATTTTGAGGGAATGGCCAATGTAGACATATCAGTTACTGAACTACCAGCCCCGTCTTGTTACCCAGGCAATATTGCTCTGGCGGTTGTGTTCAGCACAGGCGGGTGCTATCGGCTGAATTGCGAACATGCACAGGGAGGAAACAAACCAGAGTGAAACAGCCAAGGCAGAGTATCGAGAAACCTCTGCTGCCGGGGCAAGTTCAATATCAAAGAACTTGGCTTCGCCGTCCTTCGGAGCTATGTCGGTTTTGAGTCAAGCTCGCGGAGAGCCAACGTTTGCCAGCGTTCGATTATAAACTTCGCTATCTCTGACGGGTGTAGTTTGGAATCTGCTCCGCCGGACTGAGCGGATAAAATTTATCGAAGGTTGCGTCTGCTATCGCGTCGGAGCCGTAATACGCGCTCTGTTTAATTAATAGACGCCCATCTGGACGCCTATTTAGCTAACTCATTGTTGTGGCTGCCAAAAAAAATCAACTATCAACTTTTCCTGATCCTGTTGGTAGGGGGCGCCCTACTGTCGTCATCATTAGGCTTACTTAAATTCAGTATTTGCTGATAGGCACTGTGTCTTGGCGCCTTCATCATAAACCACTGTTTTGATATTACTGATTCCGCATACGTAAAAGCCAAGCAGTGTCGCTAATGGTTGATTCACTCAAATGGCTTGGATGTCGGTTCATGGTTTTTTCTTGGGATAACGAGTGACTCACCCCCCGGCATTGAAAGGGGAGGAGTGTACGTTTGAGTCATGTTCGTTCAACCGTCCGGGACATTCCGGACAAGCAGCTATCGATACGTCCCGGTGGCCTGTATTGGGTGACCGTCGACCGCACTGGCGATGCCGAAATCCTGGCGGCACAGGCGCTGATGGCATTACCCGCGCAGCAACGGGTGCCCCTGGTATGGCGCAGCCTGCGCCAATTCGGCGATATCGCCGCCGTGGCGAGATCTTGGCCACAGGACTTCGCGCGGACAACCGCCACCATCGGGAGATGGCGGTAGAGGAATTCGATAGATGGTGCAAGAAGATCCCAGCGTCGTATCCCATAAGCATTCGTTGACTACGCGTGCCCTGCGCCTTGCTGTAATTCGCATTGGCCTGGTGTCGTTGGGCGCGGGGGCGGTTTCCTACTATGTCAACTCTTCCTCGATCGAGCGAGAGGTGACCGGGCAGTTGCTGCTATCTACCGAGCAATCCTTGCAGCGCGAAGCCTTGCCGTTTCGGGAAATCAAGGACCTGCAGCACAACTTCCTCATGGAGTTCAAGGAGACCCTGAGCCGACCGGGCATGGAGGCCACGCTGGTCAACGACTTCCGGCAGATTTTCTATCGCCACGAGGATGGTTCCTATACGCAGCGTCCACAGCTGTTCGAAGGCCAGCCGCTGGCCGACGGGCGGCGTTTTGCTGGAATGTCGGCAACCTACGCGCCCGATATTGCGCCTGATGACAACACCCAGGCACGCTTCGCCCTGTCGTATCTGCTATCCCACAAGTACGGTTCGAGTACCAAGGGCCGGCTGTTCAACTTTTACGGCGTGGTGCCGGAAAAAGGCTTCCCCATCTACCAGGACGCCGACATCGCCAAGG
>CAMPJN010000088.1 GCA_946886875.1 uncultured Pseudomonas sp. | reverse complement strand
CTCGTGGATATTGGTCTAGCATATTTTCGAAATCGAACATAACGACGTTCACTTTCGACTTTTCGGTGCTGCCATGTCCATTCGAGCAAACGCTGTTAGCCCACTCGCCGAAGTTTACGACCTGGCGGTCGTTGGCGGCGGCATCAATGGCGTCGGTATCGCCGCCGACGCTGCCGGTCGCGGCCTTTCCGTATTCCTTTGCGAAAAGGACGACTTGGCGCAACACACCTCCTCGGCCAGCAGCAAACTGATCCACGGCGGCCTGCGCTATCTCGAACACTACGAATTCCGCCTGGTGCGCGAAGCCCTGGCCGAGCGCGAAGTGCTGCTGGCCAAGGCGCCGCACATCGTCAAACCCATGCGTTTTATCCTGCCGCATCGCCCACATCTACGCCCGGCCTGGATGATTCGCGCCGGACTGTTTCTCTACGATCACCTCGGCAAGCGGGAGAAACTGCCGGGATCGCGCGGCCTGCGCTTCGATGCGAGCAGCCCGCTGAAAGCGGAGATCACCCGCGGTTTCGAATACTCCGATTGCTGGGTCGATGATGCCCGCCTGGTGGTGCTCAACGCCATGGCCGCGCGGGAAAAAGGCGCCCATGTGCACACCCGCACCCGCTGCGTCAGTGCGCGGCGCAGCAAAGGGCTGTGGCACATCCACCTGGAGCGCGCCGATGGCAGCCTCTATTCGATTCGCGCCCGCGCCCTGGTGAACGCCGCCGGCCCCTGGGTCGCACGTTTTATCCAGGACGACCTGAAACAACGCTCGCCCTACGGCATCCGCCTGATCCAGGGCAGCCACATCATAGTGCCGAAGCTGTTCGACGGTGAGCAGGCCTATATCCTGCAGAACGAAGACCGCCGTATCGTCTTCGCCATCCCCTATCTCGACAACTTCACCATGATCGGCACCACTGACCGCGAATACCAAGGCGACCCGGCGAAAGTAGCGATCAGCGAGGAAGAGACCGATTACCTGCTGCAAGTGGTCAACGCCCACTTCAAGAAACAGATCAGCCGCCAGGACATCCTGCACAGCTTTGCCGGTGTGCGCCCCCTGTGCGACGACGAATCCAACGACCCTTCGGCCGTAACCCGCGACTACACCCTGTCGCTCTCCGCAGAGTCCGGCGAGGCGCCGCTGCTCTCGGTATTCGGCGGCAAGCTGACCACCTACCGCAAGCTGGCCGAATCGGCGCTGGCGCAACTCGCGCCATTCTTCCCGAAGATGCAACCGAGCTGGACCGCCACCGCCCCACTGCCGGGCGGTGAACGAATGGAAAGCCATAGCGCCCTGGTCAAAGCCCTGTGCAGCCGCTTTGGCTGGTTACCCAGCAACATCGCCCGACGCTGGGCCAGCTGCTACGGCAGCCGCAGCTGGGCACTGCTCGAAGGCGTGGCCAAGATCGAAGATCTCGGTGAACACCTGGGCGGTGGCCTCTATACCCACGAAGTGGACTACCTGCGCCAACAGGAATGGGCCATCGACGCCGCCGATATCCTCTGGCGCCGCAGCAAGCTCGGCCTGTTTATGACCCCGGAACAGCAGGCACGCCTGAACGACTATATCTGCAGCCAATCACCACAGCGCCCGGGAGACGTCCACGTGGCCTGAGCCAACGCTTTCACCAGTTGATCTCCGCCCCGCCGATTCCCCGAGACGCGGGGTTTTTTATGCTTTTTATCGCGTGTTGCACGATTCAACTGGGGAAGAGTGACACGGCTTGCAAAGGCCGCAGTGGGTAGGGTGCGCCGCGCGCACCGGGCATCGGTATCGGCGTTAGTTTTGGTGCGCACGGCGCACCCTACGAAGTCAGCCACTACACTCAAGCGCTTATACCTGAACGCAGCAAAATTAGCCTTTCAAACGGTTTTACAACTGAGCCCAGTGTCCGTCCTGGCGATGCGCCTGCAGATGGGGCAATACCGCCGCCAATAGCGGCTCCTTGAACGCCTCCTGGAAACGGTGGGCCAGGCCGGGGATCAGTTTCAGTTCGCTGCCCTTGATATGCGCGGCGACGTGTACGCCGTGCATCGCCGGCAGTAGCGGGTCGGCGGTGCCGTGGACCACCAGGGTCGGGACGCGCAGACGGTTGAGCAGTTCGACGCGACTGGGCTCCGCCAGGATCGCCAATAACTGGCGCTGCACGCCGTCCGGGTTGAAGGCACGGTCGTAGGCGATTTGCGCCTGATGCAGAAGCAGTTGACGGTCATCGGTAACCGTCGGACTGCCGAGGGCGGCGAGCAGATCGGCTTGTTGTTCGAGGGCCATTTCCCGGCTCGGCGCCTCGCGCTTGGCCAGCAGCGCGAGCAAAGCCGAGCTGGGCGTGGGCAGGCCCTGGGCGCTGGAGCTGGTCATGATCAGAGTCAGGCTCTGTACCCGCTCGGGCACCAGGTCGGCCAGGTGTTGGGCGATCATCCCGCCCATGCTCGCGCCCAGCACATGGAATTGGCGCACGCCCAGGGTATCCATCAAGCCCAGGGCATCGAGGGCCATATCGCGCAAACTGTATGGCGCGGAAACCGACAGCCCCACGCGGTAGCGCAGCGCTTCGTAGCCGAGGTTGACCGCTGGCGCCGTCTGCGCCCAGCTGCTCAAGCCGGAGTCGCGGTTGTCGAAGCGGATCACCCGAAAGCCTTGCTGGCACAGGCGCACAACCACTTCATCGGGCCAATGGATCAGTTGCCCGCCGAGCCCCATGACCATCAGCAGCGCCGGATCGCTGTCGCGGCCGACACTCTGGTAGGCCAGCGTCACCTCGCCCAAGGCGACCCGTTCGGTCGGCACTTGCGAGTCGCAACGCTCGGCGGCAATAGCAGGCAAGCCGCACAAGAGTACGGCCAGTAAAATCAACACGCGCATAGAACACCAAAATTGCAGGAATGCAGGAATGCAGGAATGCAGAACCCCAGTAAGGCGCGAGTTTGCTGACATTCCGTGCAGCGCGCTGCCACAAAACCATGACAATTTGATGAATGCCGCCGGACGGTCGTCGGCGGTGTGACTTCTGCCAGTGCTTATTTGTTGAGGTGGCGGAAGGTTCCGTCCCAATCGGCGGGCAGCTCCTGTCCGCGCAGTTCGTGGATGCGTTCCAAATAGATGCGGTACAGCTTGGCCTTGGGATGAGCGCCGCGCAGCTGCTGAAAACCTTGTGCGGCCAGATCCCAGCGCCGCGCGCGGTAATGCTGCAGCGCCGCTTCATAGCGCGCGAGTTCTTCATGCTGCGCGGCGCTCAACTCGGCAATAAGGCCGAGCGGTTCGAAGGCATCGACAGGTTCGTTCTTGCCTTTGACCAGCAAGCGGTCGATGAAACGAAAGGCGATATCGGCGTTTTCCGCTGCGGTATTGGCGCCGACCAGGATATGCACGCCGTAGAACTTGGTCAGGCTCTCCAGGCGCGAGCCGAGGTTCACCGCATCGCCGAGCACGGTGTAGGCCTTGCGATACTGCGAGCCCATGTCGCCGACGTTCATCAAGCCGCTGTTGAGGCCGATGCCGATATCGATTTCCGGCATATTGCGCGCACGCAGCTCGCCGCGCAGACGCTCGGTCACGGCGATCATCTCCAGCGCCGCCAATACCGAGTTACGGCGGTGCTGCGGATCGGCCAAGGGCGCGCCCCAGAAGGCCATGACCATATCGCCGACGTATTTATCGATAGTGCCGCCGTGACGGAAAATCACTTCGGTGATGGGCGTGAAGTAGAAATTCAGCAGGGTCTTCAGGTCGGCGGCGCTGAGGTTTTCAGAAATGCTGGTGAAACTGCGGATATCGGAGAACAGCACGGTCATGTCGCGGCTCTGGCCGTCCATCGAATAGCGCTGCGGCGAGTCGAGCATCTGCTGGATATGCGCCGCCGGCACGTACTGGCCGAACATGCTGGTGACCGCCTGGCGCGCGCGGCTCTCGCGCACGAAGCCCTCGAACATAAACCAGCCAGCCAGTGCCAGCACCAACAGATAGGTGCTGGCCAGGGGCAGATCCAGACCGTAGCGCAGCCACAACAATAGATTCAGCCCGGTCCACCCCGCCAAGGCGCCGAAACTCAGGCCCGCCTGCAACCAGGGCGAACGCCGTGGCATCAGCACGATCAGCAGCAAGCCGGTCAATAGCAATTGGGTGAAGGTGACGCCGGGCTCCCAGGCCGGGCGGTAGGGAAAGCGGCTGTTCAGCAAGCCGTGGATCACATTGGCATGCACCTCGACACCGGGAAATGCCGTGGCCAAAGGCGTGTTGACCAGATCGAAGAGACCGATGGCCGAGCCGCCGACCAGCACTATGGCGCCTTCCAAGCCAAGCTGTTCGGGAGTCTCACTGAGAATGCGCCAGGCCGGTAGATAGCGCACCGGCGCGGATTTGCCGTGATACGGCACCAGCACCCGGCCCAGGCCATCGGTATACAGCGGCTTGTCGCTCAGTTGCACGGCGGACACCGCCAGCACATCGCCGATGGCGGCAAAGCGCACATCCAACTCCTCGACCAGCATAAAACTCATGGCCGCGGCCAAGGCAAGCGACGGATAGACTTGGCCGTCATGGGCCATCAGCAAGGGCGTGCGACGGATTACCCCATCGGCATCGGCGAAGGTGGTGACGAAGCCGCCGCTGCGAGCGCCATTGGCGATCAGCGGGATATTGCCGGTGAAGCCGTCCTTGCTCAGTATCACCGGGGCTCCCTGGCCGGCCTGCTCCAGGGAGGCAACCGCCGGCGGTAGCTGTCCCGTACGGTGCTCGGCGTTGTCTTGGAAGAAGAAGCCCAGCACCGTATCCGTACCCTGCAACGCTTCGGCGAAACGGCGATCCGGATTCCACTGCTCGCGCAATGCGGCGATCTGCGGTGCCGGCAGGCTATTGTCGGGCTGCTGCTTCAGCCAGGTGATAAAAGCCGATTCCTCCGCTTCGGCGAACACCACGTCGAAGGCAATCACAGTGGCGCCGGCTTGCGTCAATCGCTCGGTGAGCAGCGCCAGCTTGTCGCGACTCCAAGGCCAACGGCCTTCGAGCTTGAGCGACTGTTCGTCGATATCGGCGATAACGATGGGCGTGGCCTGCGGCATCTGTTCGTAGTGGGCGCTAAGCCACATGCGCCAGTCGTACCAGATGAAATCCAGACGATTGAGCAGGCTGCGGTCGGCGACCTGCGACGACAACTGCAAGGCGATCACCAAGCCCAGCACTAACGCCCCGACCAGGCGCAGCCAATGCCTGCGCAGGGCGACGGACGCTGGCCTCAACGGCTGGCCCCGGGCAGCCAGTGGGATATGAACGATCGCAATAGTGGTAATTCCAAACCTGACTCCTAGACTGGCAGAACAACAACTTCATCTTGCAGGGAGCTCGACCGGCCAGTGACCAACGCCTTCGCTTTGCCATCCGCGTTCTCGTTCAGGCTTCGGCCATGGCTGGTCACGCCCCTGGCGCTGATCTGCCTGTGGAGCCCTCAGCTCAGTGCGCAAACCCCGCCCAACCAGCGTAGCCCAATCGCCCGGCAAGTAGCCGAACTGCTGCAGCGCCAGCAGCACCAACCGGCCTATGAAATAGCCGTGCAACACCTGAGCGAAGAAGAAGGCGACCCGGACTTCGATTTCTATTACGGCCTGGCCGCGCTCGAAACCGGCCGCGCAGAGGAAGCCAGCTTCGTCTTCGAGCGCCTGGTGACGCTGTACCCGGAGAACGACCGGTTTCGCCTGGAATACGCCCGCGCGCTTTACCAGATCAAACGCCACGCGGAGGCCGAGACCCAGTTCCGCCTGGTCCTGGAGCACAACCCGCCGGCGGCGGTCGCCGGCAATATCGAGCGCTTCCTCGACCACCTGCTGCGCGAGCGGGAAGCGGCTATCAAACGCTGGGAAGGCTTTGTCGAGGTCGGCGGCGGCTACGACAGCAATATCAATAACGCCACCGGCGATCGCGTCGTCGGTCTGTTCGAGCTGCCGGACAGCGCCCTGGAAACCGACAGTCCCTACCTGTCGGCGCGCACCCTGGTGAAATACCACTGGCCGTTTTCCCAGCGTAACCGCGCCTTCGTACAGCTGCACAGCGAGCACAAGCACAACACCGAAAACAGCGACTTCGACCTGGACACCCTGGGCCTGACCAGCGCCTGGGTGCATCAACGCGGCGCCGAACAGTTCCAGGCCGGCCTGCAATACCAGCACACCTGGCTGGATGGCGACGCCTATCAGCGCTCCGCCGGTTTCTTCGGCCAATGGCGGCACTACTGGGGCACCCAGATAGCGACTACGCTGTATTCGGGCCTGTTCGATAAACACTCCTTCCAACTCGATGAGCTGGACGTGCTGCAACCGATCGTCAGCGCCCAATTACAGCTGCTCGACGGCAGTTTGCTGCATCAGTTCTCCCTCGGTGGCGGCACCGAGAACCCACGCTTATCCAGCGGTCGGCATTTGGCCAAGGACTTCAGCTTCGCCGGTTATCAGCTGCTCTGGCAGGCCTCCGACGATTGGCAACCGTACGCCGGCGTGTCCGCCTTCAGCGGCCGCTACAAGGACCGCCACCCGGTGTTCGGCGAACGCCGCGAGGACGATGCCTACCAACTTTCCGTCGGCCTGACCCACCGTCTGGCGAAAAAACTCAGCGTCACCCTGGAGACCAGCTACACCGATAACGATAGCAACCTGAGCTTGTACGAATACAACCGCTGGCGGGTCGAGGCGCGTTTGCAACGAGCGTTTTAGGAGGAGATATGCAGAAGTTATCTTGGCTGTCCGCCGCGCTCTGCCTGGTTCTGAGCCTGTGTCTAGTGCCGGCCCAGGCCGCCGAACAAGCTGCCCAGGTGATACTCGCCCGCGACGCCCAAGCGCTCGGCGAAAACGGCGTGGCGCGTACGCTGGCCCGGCGCGACAAGATTTTCGTCGGCGAAACCCTGACCACCGGCAGCGCCGGCATGCTGCAGGTGCGCTTCGTCGACAAGGCCTTGCTAACGCTGCGCGAAAACAGTCATTTCAGTATCGAAACCTACGCCCCAGCCACCGATGGTGGCGGCAACGTATTGATGCACCTGGTCGAGGGCGGCTTCCGCACCATTACCGGCAGCATCGGCAAGGGCTCGCAGGATTCCTACAAGGTCACCACAGGCGCGGCCAGCATCGGCATTCGCGGCACCCACTACGAAGTCGTGCAGGAATCGGCGCAGGCCATAGTGGTGGCGGTATGGGACGGTGGCATCAGCGTCGACAACGAAAGCGGCACCCTGGATCTGGGCCCGGATATGGATTTCAGTTACTCGCGGATCGAATCCGGGCAGGCGCCGGTTGGTTTGCTTGAGCCTCCCGCAGCCTTCCAGCAGGGCCCGGCCGCGACACAGAACAACCCAGCTGGTGCTGAAGAGAGTGAAGAGGCGGTGGCTGATAACAGCACCGAGAGCAGCAACGAGACCAGTTCGGGCAGTTCCGCCAGCGGCGGCACCGGCACCAGCAGCACAACGGCGAGCGCCAGCACCACCGGCTCATTTACCGCTACCGCGCCGACAACCACCCAGACCAGCCTTTCGCCCACGCTCAGCTCGACAACCACAGTCACCAGCCCGACGATGACCGAAACCCTGGACTTCACCGTCACCGATACACAGTTGCAGGAAACCCTGGCCCCCATCGAAACCGACCCGGTCGGCGATCCCTGGACGACCAAGTCGACCGATGACCCGCGCCTGCTTGTCGCCGAGTTCGATCAATTCGTCGCACCCGCACGGCGCGAGGCGGTGGTCATCACCCAGAATCCGGAAGTCGTTCTGGCCACGCTGATCTCGCCCAAGGCCCCGTCGCTCTATGATTTCGTCGCCAATGGCCCAGTCAATTTCGAGCTGAAGTACTTCATCAAGGACGGCTCTGCGTCACCGCCGACGACCTCGGTGAACATCCTGCTCGACAAGCCGCACACCAGCCTGAACGCCCTGCTCGGCGATATCCAGGAGCACCTTACGGCGGCCAGCGCGCCGATCGGGGTACGCGAATCCACACAGAACCCCGGCCGCCTGGAGTTCTACACAGCGGACCCTTCCGCCCTGCACCTGAATTTCGAACTTCGTAGTTTCGATATCTCGACCAGCAGCGCGCAGATGCTGGATCTGGTGGACGCCCTGGGCGGCTTGGTCGACGGCGCCTTCACCTCGGGTTTCCGCGATGGCTACCCGATGCGTGCCGCCGTGGTGTTCGCTCAGGACGGTAAGCCTTCAGCCTTCCTCGCCCCGGAGTTCAACTCGAACTCGACCGCCCAATCCGCACTGGACGTTGGCCGCCAAGGCGGTGCGACACTGACGGATTACGACCCGGCGGTAGGCGGCCGCAGCAATATCAGCTGGGGCCGTTGGGCCGCGTCGGCAGCCAATCCGATCCATATCTACGGCGATATCAACACACCCGACACCATCACCTCGTTCGAGGACGACTCGGCCTACTGGCTGACCGCCGAAGCAGCCAGTGCCACCCAATTGACCGGCAACCAGACTTTTCAGATGGGCAGCGCGCCGGTGTTCCTGGGCCGCGGCAGCGACGGCGCTGTGCAAGCGATGAGCGGTGGATTCTCGGTCGACTTCACCACCGGCGCGATCAGTGGCGGCTCCCTGTCGCTGACTACCGCCAACCAGAACTGGAGCGTCCTGTTCGACGGCAACTACGCCAACTCCCATGCAAAAATGCAGATCAATAACGGCTATATCAGCGGCAATATCAACTGCAGCAACTGCGTGACGGGGAACATCAACGGCGTCTTCGCCGCGCCGGGGGATCGCTTCGTCGGCGGTTACGACATGTTCAAAATCGACCAGCCAGCGGTGAACAACCAAGGCGTGCTACTGATGGAACGTCAATAACCGCAAGCGCCCTGGCTGCCAGCGGTGCTCGGCTAAGCCTCGGCTGCTGCACGCAGCTGCCGCGCCGCCGCCACCATATTCACCAACGCCGCTTCGGTCTCGGCCCAGGCGCGGGTTTTCAGGCCGCAATCTGGATTGACCCACAGACGCTCGGCGGGAATGCGCCCTGCCGCCTTGCGCATCAGTTTGACCATCTCCTGGGTATCCGGCACCCGCGGCGAATGGATGTCATAGACCCCGGGACCTATATCGTTGGGGTAGTCGAAGGCTTCGAACGCCTCAAGCAGTTCCATGTCCGAGCGCGAGGTTTCGATGGTGATGACATCGGCGTCCATGGCGGCGATGGCCTCGATCACGTCATTGAATTCGCTGTAGCACATATGGGTGTGGATCTGCGTTTCATCGCGTACACCCGAGGCACACAGGCGGAACGCCTCGGTCGCCCAGGCCAGGTATTCCGGCCACTGCGCCTTGCGCAGTGGCAGACCTTCGCGGAATGCCGCTTCGTCTATCTGTACGATTCTGATACCGGCCGCTTCCAGGTCCTGCACCTCGTCGCGCAGCGCCAGGGCCAACTGCCGCGCTTGCTGCTCGCGTGAAATGTCCTCGCGCGGGAAGGACCACATCAGCATGGTCACCGGCCCGGTCAGCATGCCTTTCATCACTTTGCCGGTGAGGCTTTGCGCATAGCGGATCCATTCCACCGTCATCGGCCGCGGGCGGCTCAGGTCGCCATAGATCAGCGCCGGTTTGACACAGCGTGAGCCATAGCTCTGCACCCAACCGAAACGGCTGAAGGCATAACCATCGAGCTGCTCGGCGAAATACTCGACCATGTCGTTGCGCTCGGCCTCGCCATGTACCAGCACATCCAGGCCGAGGTTCTCCTGCACCTCCACCGCATGGCGAATTTCGCCCTGCATGGCCGCGGTGTACTCGGCCGCCGCCAACCTGCCCTGCTTGAACGCCTGGCGCGCCTGGCGGATCGCCGCTGTCTGCGGGAAGGAGCCGATGGTGGTTGTAGGGAACGCCGGCAATTGCAGGCGTGCACGCTGTCGCTCGATGCGCGCGGCGAAACATGACTGACGCTGGCTGTCGGCGCTGGTGACGGCGGCCAAACGCGCCTGCACCGCCGGTTTGTGGATGCGCGGCGATTGTCCGCGGCTGGCCTGCACCGCGCTGCTTTCAGTCAGGGCCGCCTGCACCTGGGCGTCCTGCGGATCGTTCAGGGCGCGGGTCAGCAGGGCGACTTCCTCGCACTTCTGCACGGCGAAGGCCAGCCAGCTTTTCAGCTCGCTATCCAGCTGGTCTTCACGGGCCAGGTCGACCGGGCTGTGCAGCAGCGAGCAGCTCGGCGCCACCCACAGGCGCTCGCCCAGACGCTCCTGGGCCTGCTGTAGAACGGCCAGCACCTGTTGCAGATCAGTGCGCCAGACGTTGCGCCCGTTGACCACGCCCAGAGACAGCACCTTATAGGCCGGCAGGCGGTCGAGAATGCTCGGGAACTGCTCGGGGGCACGCACCAGATCGATATGCAGGCCATCCACCGGCAGGCTGGCGGCCAGGCCGAGGTTGTCTTCCAGGCCGGCGAAGTAGGTGGCGATCAGCTTCTTGCCCGGCTCGCGCTGAAGCAGGTTGTAGGCGCGCTCGAAGGCGTTCTTCCAATCCTGCGGCAGATCCAGTACCAGAATTGGCTCATCGATCTGCACCCACTCCACACCCTGGGCCGCCAGACGCTGGAGGATCTCGCCGTAGATCGGCAGCAGGCGCTCCAGCAGTTCCAGACGATCAAAGCCCTTACCTTCAGCATCGGCACCCTTGGTTTTGCCCAGCCACAGATAGGTCAGCGGGCCGATCAGTACCGGCTTGACCCTGTGGCCCAGGGCGTGCGCCTCCTCTACTTCTTCGAACAACTGCTCCCAGCTCAGCTGGAACTGCTGGTCAGCGCTGAACTCGGGGACCAGGTAGTGATAGTTGGTGTCGAACCACTTGGTCATCTCTTGAGCGTGAGCGCCACCGCAGCAGCTGCTACTGACGCCACGTGCCATACCGAACAAAGTGTCCAGGCTCGGCTTGCCGTCTGCCGGGCGAAAGCGCTCGGGGATCACGCCAAAGGTCAGCGAGTGGGTCAGTACCTGGTCGTACCAGGCGAAGTCGCCGACTGGCAGCAACTCGATGCCGGCGTCTTTCTGCAGCTGCCAGTGGGCGGCGCGCAGCTGGCGGCCGACCGCCTGCAGGCCGGCTTGATCCAGTTCACCGCGCCAATGGGCTTCGAGGGCTTTTTTCAGTTCACGGTCGGCGCCGATGCGCGGAAAACCGAGGGAATGGGACAGGGCCATGTCGAGACGCTCCATAGGTATAAAAGATGGTGAGTATTCTCGACAGCCAGACATCGTGAGAAAAACTCAACATATTCGCCTTGATCTATAGTTATCCTCATGTTCATCTAGCCAACATGACTGTAGGAGCGAGCTTGCTCGCGATGCTTTAGCTGAGCTGTTCGCGAGCAAGCTCGCTCCTACACACAGCAGATCCGAGAAATGCCCTGGAGCCCTCATGCTCGAACTCCGCCACTTGAAAACCCTGCACGCACTGCGCGAAAGCGAGAGCCTGGTCGACGCCGCCGAACGCCTGCACCTGACCCAGTCGGCGCTGTCGCATCAGTTCAAGGAATTGGAGGAGCGCCTGGGTATGCCGCTGTTCGTGCGCAAGACCAAACCGGTGCGTTTCACCAGTGCAGGTCTACGCCTGCTGCAACTGACCGATGCCGTGCTGCCGCTGCTGCGCGACGCCGAGCGCGACCTGGCGCGGCTGGCCGGTGGCACCGCCGGGCGTTTGCATATGGCCATCGAGTGCCATAGCTGCTTCCAGTGGCTGATGCCGACCATCGACCAGTTCCGCGACGCCTGGCCGG
>CAMPJN010000087.1 GCA_946886875.1 uncultured Pseudomonas sp. | reverse complement strand
ACCGGATAGAGACGCTTGTGCAGTGAGCGCCGCCGGTGCCTCGGGTCCGCCGTTATGACCGAGAAATTCGCTGCGATCCGCCGTCCAGGCCGTTTGCCGGCCGCCGAGATCGGCGAAAGCGACACGTCCGGGAAAGGCGATGCTCCAGGGATTACGCGCCAGCAGGGCGCCGCTGGCCGGGTCGAGTTGGCTGATGATAAAAGGCGCGTTGCCGCCGCGTGAGGTGCCCAGCACCCATTCGGCATAGGCGCTGACCGTCAAGGTGCGTGCGCGCCCGGAGCGGTTGCTCAGGGTCAGGCGGGAGATCTTGATCGGGTCGTCCAGCGGCACGTATTGCAGCAACTCCATGGCGATGCCCTGGGCCTGGTGGCTGAAGCGGCTGTAGCCGAAACCGTGGCGCGCCTCGTAGCGGCCGCCGTCGCGGATCGGCTGGGCGGTGGGGCTGAACAGCGCCAGGCTTTCTTCGTCGCGCACATACAGGGCTTCCCCCGGCGGGTCGCTGACCGGGTCGTTGGACCAGGGCGTGAGCTGGTTTTCCCGGCTGTTGTCGGCCCAGGTGTAGCCGCTGCCTTCGGCCGAGGCCTGAAAGCCGAAGCCGCGGTTGGCGATCACGTTGATCCAGGGCGCGGGGGTGGTGCGCCCGGCGTCCAGGCGGATCACATATTCGCGGCCGTCCTGGTCGAAGCCGCCGAGGCCGTTGGCAAACTCCAACTGCGTCGTCGGCGGCGCGAGCCGCACAGGGGCAGCGACGGGCGCGGGCGGTGGGGCATTGCCTGCGGGCAGATCGGGCGTCTGGATGCGCGCCAGTTGCTCGGCCACCGGGCCGCGGTGGGCGACCAGTACAACCCGGGCCACCGCCAGCAGCAGGGCGCGGGTTTCCACGCTGAGCAAATCGGCGCGCAGCACATACACCGCGCCTTGGGCCAGTTCGGCGCCGAAGCGCGGGCGCGACTGGCTGCTGCGCACGGCGGTCTCGATGGCGATCTGCAGATCCTGCAGGTAGGAGGAGGCGTGCTCGTTGATGATCACCAGATCCACCGCCAGGCGTTTCATCCGCCAGTACTCATGGGCGCGCAGCAGTTGGCGAACCTGGGCGATATCTTCGACATCCTCGATGCGCAGCAGCACGATCGGCAGGTCGCCGGAAATACCCTGGGACCACAGCCCTGCCTGGCTGCCGGCGCCGCGCTGGAGGCACACCGCCGGCGCGCGAAAACGCGCATCGGCATAGAGGATGGGCGCGGCCAGGCGCTGGAAGTCCGCCGCCTCCGCGGCGAGCATGTCGAGGTGGCGCAACTCGACCTGGGCCTGGGTCCAGGCCAGGGTCTTGGCGCGTTCGAAGGCGCTGCGCTCGTGGTGTTTGTCGATCAGATCGAGCAGCGCCTCGCGCGATTCCGCCAGCAGGGTCCAGAACGCTACCCGGGCGACCTTGCCGGGGCCGATCAGCAGGCGTTGGCGCATGGCGAATATCGGATCGAGCACAGTGCCGACACTGTTGGACAGGGGCTGGCCGTGGACTATCACCTCGGCCTCGTTGATCGAGTGGCTACGACCGAGAAAACGCGCGCGGTCCGATTCGTACTGCGGCTCGGCGCAGGTTTCGCCTTCGACCACGGCGAAATGCGCGGCCCATACCTGGGGCTCGCCGGCGGCGCGGGTACGCCGGGTGGCGATCAGCGCGGCGAACTCGGCGAGGTATTCGCTGACCACGAACAACTTGGCGAACGCCGGGTGGGCGTTGTCGGCGGCGGCGCTGGTCAGCACCAGTTCGGCGTAGGAGGTCAGCTCGATCTCCCGCGCGCTACGGCCGCTGTTGGTCAGCGATACGCGGCGCACCTCGCCGTCGTCCTCGCCGGAAACCAGCACTTCCAGTGTGGTGTTGAGGCCGGCATCGTGGCGGATATAGGCGGCGTAATCCTCGGCGAACAGCACTTCGTCGTAGGGCTTGTTGCTGCTCGGCTGTGCGCCCAGGGACCAGCGCGCGCCGCTGTGGGTGTCCCAGAGAAAGATAAAGCTGCCGCAGTTGTCGCGGCTGCTGTCTTCGCGCCAACGGGTCACGGCGATGTCGCGCCAGCGGCTGTAGCCGGCGCCGCTGGCGGTAAGCATCACGCTGTAGCGGCCGTTGCTGAGCAGGTGGGTAACCGGCGGCTGGCCGTTGAAATGGTTGAGTCGGCGTTCGCTGTGCAGCTCGCCGCCGAGATCCTCGGCACAGGCGCTGACTTCTTCGGCGCGCGGATGGGCCACCGCGACATTGCGCGGCGTGCGTTCCTGCAACAGCAGTTCGCTGGCCTGGATCATCGGCTCACGGTGGAAGCGCGAGCGCATCTGCCCGTCGTGCAGGCAGTTGGCGATGGCGACGATGCTCATGCCCTGATGGTGCGCCATGAAGTTGCGCACTATGGCGAACGCCTGGCCGTCGGGCAGGCGCGTGGCGGTGAAGTCCAGCGCCTCATAGAAGCCAAAAGTACCGAGCGCGCCCATGCCGGCGAGACGGCGGTAGTTGGCCAGTGCCGCCTGCGGATCGACCATGGTCGCCAAACCGGTGGCATAGGGCGCGATCACCCGGTTGGCGGAGAGGCCGCGTTTGAGGCCCAGGCCGGGAACGCCGAAGTTCGAGTATTGGTAGGTCAGTTCCATATCGCGGGCGTTATAGGCCGACTCGGAAATCCCCCAGGGGATGCCCATGGCCCTGCCATAGGCGGCCTGACGCGCCACCACCAGGCGGTTGGTCTGCTCCAGCAGGCTGCCGGCCGGGGCGCGCATGACCAGCGACGGCATCAGGTATTCGAACATCGAGCCGGACCAGGAAATCAGTGCCGAGCCGTTGCCCAACGGGGTGGCCGTACGGCCCAGGCGGAACCAGTGGCGGGTGCTGACATCGCCCTTGGCGATGGCGAACAGGCTGGCCAGGCGCGCTTCCGAGGCGAGCAGGTCGTAGCAGCTGCTGTCGAGGTTGTTGTCGCTGAGGCCGAAGCCGATCGACAACAGCTTGCGTTCGGGGTCGAGGAGGAAGGCGAAGTCCATGGCCAGGGCCATTTCCCGTGCCTGCGCGGCCAGGCTGTGCAATGCGGCGTGCAGCTCGTTGAGTTGTTCACCCTGGGCTTGCTGGTCGCGCTGGTGTTCGCCGAGGGCCTGGCCCAGGGCGCCGATCCAGAACAGCAGGTCATCGGCGCTGTCTTCGCTTTCGCCCTGGTCGTTGCCAGGTGCGATGGTGATGGCTGTCTGGCTGGCTTTCTCGCTCAGGCGCAGCAGTCTCGGGGTCAGGCTGATTAGCGGTTGCGCGCTTTTGAGCGCACTGGCGATCTGTTCGAGCAACTCGCTCAACTGACGACCGCGTTCGCCATTGGCCGCGGGCAACAGCCGCAGCGCCGTTTGCGCCAGGCCGAGGTTGTCCAGCAGCCCTTGGCGCGCCTCGCCCGCTTCGATGTCGTCGAGCCATTCTTCGCAGCTGTTGGCGACCACCAACAGGTGGCCGGCCAGGTTGCCGCTGTCCACCGAGGACACGTAGGCCGGCTCCAACGGGCGCAGGTCCTGGGTGTCGTACCAGTTGAAGAAGTGGCCGTTGTAGCGTTGCAGTTGCTGCATCACCGCCAGGGTGGCCTGCAGCCGCGCCAGGGTTTGCCGGGTGCCGGCCCAGCCGAAGTCGCGGGCGGCGATGGCCGACAACAGGTACAGGCCCATATTGGTCGGCGAGGTGCGGTGGGCCACCACCGGTTTGGGGTCTTCCTGGAAGTTGTCCGGCGGCAGCTGGTTGTCGGCGTCGTTGACGAAGGTCTCGAAGAAGCGCCAGGTGCGCCGGGCGATCAGGCGCAGTTCCTGGCTGTCGTCGGCGGACAGCAACAGGCGCCGCGCCACTTTGGGTGAACGACTGGCCCATAAAGCGATAGCCGGCGCGCCGAGCCAGAGCAGGGCGAAGGGCAGTACCAACGGCCAGATGGCCGGCGACCAGGCCACGGCGCCAGCACAGAGCAGCAAACCGAGACTGGTGCCGCCGGCCATGCCGCGATAGAAGCCGCCGAGAGTGAGCCGCGGGCTGATCGCCGATTGGGCGGCGGTGGTCCACTCCAGCAGGTTGCGCCGGGTGATCAGCAATCTGCCCAGGGTGCGCACTATGGCGTCGAGCATGCGCCAGCTCTGGTCGGCGAGGAATGTCAGGTTCAGCCCGCTTTGCAGCAGGGCCAGGCGCAGGTCGTCGAGCAGCTTGCCCAGGTGGCTGCGCAGGCGGATGCCGGGGCGGGCCGGTAGCAGAGCGAAGCACAGCGGCAACAACGTCGGGATCAGCAGGCTGGCGACCACCAGCAGGCTGGCGATGAGCGCCGCGGGCAACGGCAGCAACCAGCTCAGGCCCAACGCGGCCAGGGTCGTCGGCGCCAGCAGCGAACGGCGCAGGTTGTCGAGCATCTTCCAGCGGCCGGTGCTCGGTAGCGCCTTGGTACCGCGAAACGGGCCGAGAATCCATGGCAGCAGTTGCCAGTCACCGCGGGTCCAGCGGTGTTGGCGCTTGACCGCGACGTCGTAGCGTGAGGGAAATTCTTCGACCACTTCCACGTCCGAGGCCAGCCCGGCGCGGGCGAATACGCCCTCGAACAGGTCGTGGCTGAGCTGGGTGTTTTCCTTCACCCTGCCCGCCAGCGCGGCCTCGAATGCATCGATCTCGTAGATGCCTTTGCCGGTGAAGGAGCCTTCGCCGAACAGGTCCTGATAAACGTCGGACACCGCCGCGGCGTAGGGGTCCATACCGCCGGGGCTGGAAAACACCCGCTGATACAGCGAGCCCTCACGGCCCAGGGGCAGTGAGGGGGTGACCCGCGGTTGCAGAATTGCGTAGCCGCCGACCACCCGTTGCAGCGCCGGGTCGAAACGCGGCCGGTTCAGCGGGTGGGCCATCTTGCCGATCAGGCGCAGGGCCGCATCGCGCGGCAGGCGGGTGTCGGCATCCAGGGTGATCACATAGCGCACGTCGGCGGCGATGCGTTGGGTCAGCCCGGCCACCGGCACGAAACTGGTGTCGCTGGCGCCGCGCAGCAGGCGGTTGAGTTCGTGCAGTTTGCCGCGTTTGCGCTCCCAGCCCATCCAGACGTTTTCGCTGGCATTGAACTGGCGGCGGCGGTGCAGCAGGAGGAAGCGGCTGCCGCCAGGGCCGGGGCCATAGCGCAGGTTGAGTTGCTCGATGGCGGCGCTGGCCAGTTGCAGCAGCGCTGCATCGCCGGGCAGGTCTTCCTCGGCGGCGTCCAGGCCGTCGGTGAGCAGGGCGAAGCTCAGGTCGCCGCCGCGTCCAGCCAGGTGATGCACTTCCAGCCGCTCGATCTGTTCGAGCAGATCGGCTTTTCCGGTGAGCAGGGTTGGCACCGCGATCAGGGTGCGCAGGGCCTGCGGTACGCCATCGTTGAGTTCCAGGCCGGGCAGGCTGATGGCACCGAAGCTGGCGCTGACCGCCCGATTGACCAGGGCCGTAGCCACTTCGGTCGCCGGCAGCAGGCCGACCAGCCCCAGGGCCAGCAGCCAGGCGAACGGCACGCCGCTGCTCATCAGCCCGTACAGCGCCAAGGCCAGCAGCAGGCCGGCCAGGCCGACGATGGCGCCGACATAGCCGGGCATGCCCAGGCGGATATTGCCGCGGCTGATACGCAGGTGCAGCGGCGGGCGAAAGCCGATGCGTTGTTCCAGAGCCAGGCGGCCTTCGGCGATCAAGTGATAGCCGGGGTCGCCCATGCGTTGCTCGTCCGCACTGGCGTTGGCCGGCTCGCGCGCCTGCTGGGCGGCGAGCAGAGCCAGTTCGGCGATCTGCAATTCGCTGCTGTCGGAGCCGCGCGCCAGTTGTTCGATGGCGCTGCGGTAGTGGTTGCGCGTGGCGAAATCCATCTCGGCGAAAGCGCTACCGGCGACCAGGCATTTATCCACCAGACTGACGCTCTCGAACAATTGCGCCCAGTCGATGGCGGAAATCAGACGCATGCTGGTGATGATATTGCGCACCGTGAGGTTGGACGCGCCCTGGCGTTGTTGGGCGTGTTGCACCACTTGCTCGATGCTGCTGTTTTGCGCGCCGAGGCGTTCCTCCAGCCAGCCGAGGGCGGGGGTGGTGCGCGGGTCGTGGTCGCGCAGGCGCTTGGCCAGTTGCGCGGCAAAGGGTTCGCTCAGTGGCGCGGAGGAACGCGTGGCCAGGTCGGCATCCAGCGCCGAGTGCGCGCAGCCTTTGCTCAGCAGACGGCTGGCCAGGGCATCGGCATCGGCGCGGGCGCTGCGCCCGGAGGTCATCTGGTCGGCCAGGCGGCGCAGGTTCTCGATCAGCACGATGCGCAGGGTGATCGCCACGGCCCAGAGCTCGCCGATGGTCAGCGGCTGCACCCGCTGATACGCGCGGATGAAGCGCTGCAGGGTTTGCGGGTCGAAATGGCTGTCGGTGTGGGCGATAAAGGCCCAGGCCAGACCCAGCACCCGCGGGTAACCGGCGAATGGGCCTTCGGCCAGCTTGGGTAACTGGCGGTAATAGCCGGGCGGCAGATCATCGCGGATCTCGCGAATCTGTTCTTCCACCAGGTGGTAGTTATCCAGCAGCCATTCCGCCGCGGGCACCACGCTGCGTCCGCCAGCCAGTTCGACGGCGCTGGCACGGTAAGCGGCGAGCAGGACCCTGGCGTTGTCGGTCAGGCGCTTGCTCAGTGACAGTACCTTGGGCGGCGTGGCAGTAACCGGCTGGGCGGCGGCAAGGCTGTAGGCGTGCTGTTCGAGGCGTTCGATGCCGAACAATTCTTCGCGCACCGGTGTTATGTCGTTCCACGGCACAAGGCCGGCGCGAGGGCCGAATAGATAAGAAAAAGCAGAGGTCATGTGCGCGGTTCCGGCCATCATGGGCAAGCGCGATAGGTGCCGAGGCGAGAGACCTATCCAAAAAGCCGCGACAGCGGACCTACGAAGTCACGATTGCGGTGACCTGCTCCTTCGCCATGCGGGCTGGCTGTTGACCTGGATCGCGCGTGGGCAGGGTCAACGGCTACGGCCTGGGTGTCTCGATCGATCGGGCCGGCTGGCCCGTAATCGGGAAGAATGCTGTCGCAGCATTGTCGCCAACATACAGCAGGGCGGGTGGCGGCGTCTGTTCGCTAACGGACATTCGTCGGAAAATTGACGCTGGCTGGGTATGCAGCCGTTCCGGCGGTCGAGCGCGGCGATCCTACTAGGAAGACCCAGCACAGCAACTTGAAGCAAATCGTAGGTTGGTGCTGAGGAACGAAGTCCAACGAAGTCGGCATGTTGGGCTTTGCCTGCGCGGCTCGACCCAACAGAAATCCATACTCTCGGACAGGCTCCTAGCAGTCGAAGCCATGCTGAGTGCGGTAGAACTCGACCTGTTCGGCAGGCATCTGCTTGAACAGCGCGCAGACGGTGAAGTTGCCCACCTGGCGTCCGTTTTTCAGATAACCCCAGTCGGTGATCTGTTCACGGCCAAAGCGCAGTTGCTGGCCCCAGGTCACGCTCTTGACGATGCGCGGCTCGTTGGCCAGCTCGCCGATAAAGCCATCATCGAGTGCGCGGAAACGAACGACCCAGAAGGTTTCGATACCGTAAGCGTCGCTCACCATGACCTGTACCTTGTAGCCACTGGTATTGGCGGGCGGTTTGGCGGCCAACTGAAGAAACTCATCCAGACCGGCCTGGGCCTGGCGTACCGCCGCGGATATGGCCGGGTCCTGGCGATCCGCGGTAACGATTCGATCGGTTTCCGCTGCCTGAAGTGGCGTCAGGCACAGCGTGAGCAGCGGGGCGATAAGGTAAGGGCGCATATCGATTCCTTTCATTGCGAGCATGGGTGGTTACTCTTCGACGTCCCGCGCCTCATCAGGGTAGCGGGCTGTTTCGTTGCTGGCGGCCCTATGCAGCCCCGCCCAACATAAAAATCGGCAGATAAAGCGAAAAAATTACCAGCGGAACTATTAATACGAGACCGAGCACACCAATCAAACAGGGCATCAAGGCCCGGCCCTTGGCTGTCGGCAGCAGGATTTTTGTTGTGATAACCAGGATCGGCAATACCCAGAGCGCCAGATAATAGTTAACGACGATGCTGGTAAAAGCGGGCAGCTCCGCGCCGAAGGAGGTAAACAGATCGCGAAATTTCGGAATTACCAGCATCGGTATGATTGCCGCGGCAACTGCACAAATTAAACCGATCACAAACAGGACAAGATTTCTGCTGGCTCCGACCGTTTTGGCCGAGATTGCAACAGCAGAAGCTGGAGATTGGTATGGGTTTTTCATGGGTTCTTAACGCCTGAATTCAACGTTGTCAAGCCAGCGCCGCCGCACCATAAAGGCATTGTCGGCGCCACGGCTGGTGGATATTTCCGGCTCTTGCATATCGATGCAGCATGCAAGAGCGGAGCGTCACGGCGAGCCCATCGCTTGAACAATTGCTCTGATCTTTACGGCTTTCTCGAAGTGGTCGAACCGCTGCGTCATGATCCACCACTGCGCGGCTTCCATCAGCAGCTGCGGATCGTCGTTCTTGTTGGCAAAAAACGCATAAAACGACAAGCCGACGTTTTCGCCTTTCTGCTCGATCTTCCGCGTGCAGACCTCGACGATCTTCTGTTTCAAACTTTCTCTCATTTCCACTGCCATTTAAGTTGTTGCGCTGAAGATGCCTATTTCGGTGATGTGCCTACGACGCCGAATCACGGGCAGGTGATTCCAGGGGCAAGTACACGTCGGTGATCATTTCATGCTCCTGCACGCTCGGCCCAACATTGACGTAGTGAAAGAACATCGGGAAATCAGCAAGGCATTCGCCACTGCCAGGCAGCCACTGCCGGTACAAATAGACGGCCGCCGAATTGTGCGCCCGCGAACCAAGGTGTCTCGCCACCGCACAGCGATTGGCCGGAATCGTTTTGCTGACGATGCCGTGGGAATTGGCCAGGACCGGCTGATCGTAGGTCACGCAAAAGTCCACGCGATGGTCGGCCGGGGCGGTGGTGTACGGGTCGGTGTAGTGCACGCCGTAGGTCTGATGCGTGGCGGGGGACAGGCGATTCTGCATGCGCCAGGCAATGAGCTTCTTGGAGGTTTCGTACTCAAGTTCGGCTGGGCCGCGATGCTCCGCGACTGCAACTCTCGTCTCAGGGAATTCAACGATGCGGATATCCATTCACTGCTCCTTGTGTGTGGCGAGGCTGTAGAGGTGACGGGGTTACGCCAGTTTTGATTGCAGGTGCTGCTTAACGCCTGGCCATTCATTGGCAATGATGCTGAATATCACGGAATCCCTGATTCTGCCATTTGGCATGACCATATGGTTGCGCAATATGCCTTCCTGCTTCGCACCCAACCGAACAATGGCATTCCTTGATTTCGAATTCAGATAGTCCGTCAGTAACTCGACCCGGTTTAATTGCATCGCTTCAAATGCATGGGTCAACATCAGCAATTTGGCTTCCGTGTTGGCTTGCGTGCGTTGGTAGGATGCGGCGAGAAAGGTAAAGCCGATTTCAACCTTCTTGTTCGGCAGGCTGGCTTTCATAAAGCGGGTAGAGCCGATCACCTTGTTGGTGGCTGTATCGATAGTGGCAAAAGCCAAGCCATCGCCGTTTTCGTAGGCCAAATCGGCGTTATGCATAAACTCGTCGATACGCTCCACGGGTGGCACCAAGGTTACAAACAGCGTCCACAGCTCCCCATCCATAATGGCCCGGCAGAGGCCATCTTTATGGGCGGCTACCAGTGGCTCAAGCCGAACGTATTTTCCCTCAAGGGTGATTCGGTCGAATTTCATTGCTCACCCTCGTTCTGGTGGGCCTTCCATCGATTCATTTCTTCTTCGATGAAGTGATTTACCAGGTCGCTGTAGAGCTTTTCGATGGCATCCGGGCTCAATCCTTCAGCCTTAGCCCATTCCCGCCGTTTAGCCAGCATCGACTTAAAACGCTCGGGCGCTCGCACGGATGTTTCTGATGTTTTGAATTTTGATGCTGCTAAAACATATTTGAAACGTAGGCCGAGGAGTTTTATTACGGCCTGGTCAAGATGGTCAATCTCGCTGCGAATATCGTTCATGTCGCTGCATTCGTCGGGTGTCAGATTTGTTACTACTTCCATGTATTTGGTTCCAGGGTGGGTGTATATGGATATAACGATAGCTTGGCGGGCATGTATAAAATTCGGCTCTGTCCCTTATTCTCCCTAACTGATAATTGATCGGCGCGGGGCGATTTGGCATTTATTCTGTTCCATCTGCACCAACGCCAACGATATTGACCAAGTAGACCCTTATATCGGTTTTCCCCGTTACCGTCACCGATCAGATTTACAAAAGGGTGGCGGTTCTTTGGGGCACGGCTCGCTCTCGGTGGAAAACGCTTCGCGGTTTTCCACCCTACGTTTGGTGCACGCAGTTCCGGTCGCCGGCTTCTGCGCATTGCACTTGGCGCGGTGTCTACTAGCTCGGCTACCCAGCGCGCAATCTCCGCCAATGGCACGTAGAATCGCGCGGTGAAACAGATACTTGAGGTTGCAGCGGTGGAGTTACAGCAGGGGTTCGTCCTGACCCGGCATTGGCGTGATACGCCCGCGGGTACCGAGGTCGAGTTCTGGCTGGCGACTGACCAGGGGCCGCGGCATATCCGTTTGCCTTATCAGCCTTCGGTGGCCTTTATTCCGGCGCAGCAGCGCGAGCAGGCCGAGGTGGTGCTGCGTGACGAGTTGCGTGGCGAGCAGGGTGTCGAGTTGCGCGCGCTGGAGCTTTGCGATTTTCAGCATCGCCCGGTGTTGGGCCTGTATTGCCAGCAGCATCGCCAGTTGATGCAGCTCGACAAGTTGTTGCGCCGCGCCGGGGTCGATGTCTACGAGGCCGATATCCGCCCGCCGGAGCGCTACCTGATGGAGCGCTTTATCACCGCGCCTGTGAGTTTTGGCGGCAGGGCGGATGACAGCGGCATGTTGCTCGATGCGCAGATCAAGCCGGCGCCGAACTATCGCCCGCAGCTGCGGCTGGTGTCCCTGGATATCGAAACCAATGCCCAGGGCGAGTTGTATTCCATCGCCCTGGAAGGCTGCGGCCAGCGCCAAGTCTATATGTTGGGGCGTTCCAGCGAGGCGGATGAGGCGGTCGATTTTCAGCTCGATTACTGCGACAGCCGTGGGCAGTTGCTGGTGGAGTTGAACCAGTGGCTGGCGCGCCATGACCCGGACGCGATCATCGGTTGGAATCTGGTGCAGTTCGACCTGCGGGTATTGCACGAGCACGCGCGGCGCCTGGCCATACCGCTGCGGCTGGGCCGTGGCGGCGAGGAAATGCAATGGCGCGAGCACGGCAGCCGTAGCAATCACTACTTCGCCGCGGCCGCCGGGCGTTTGCTGATCGATGGCATCGAGTCGCTACGGTCGGCGACCTGGAGTTTTTCCTCGTTCAGCCTGGAGAACGTCGCGCAAACCCTGCTCGGCGAAGGCAAATCCATCGACAACCCTTACCAGCGCATGGCCGAGATCGACCGCATGTTCGCCGAGGACAAGCCGGCGCTGGCGCGCTACAACCTCAAGGATTGCGAGCTGGTCACGCGGATCTTCGCCAAGACCGAGCTGCTGACCTTTCTGCTCGAACGCGCCACCGTCACCGGGCTGCCCGCCGACCGCAGCGGCGGTTCGGTGGCGGCTTTTACCCATCTTTATATGCCGCTGATGCACCGCCAGGGTTTTGTCGCGCCCAACCTCGGCGAACGCGAGCCGGAGGCCAGCCCCGGCGGCTTCGTGATGGACTCGCGGCCCGGCCTGTACGATTCGGTGTTGGTGCTGGACTACAAGAGCCTGTA
>CAMPJN010000086.1 GCA_946886875.1 uncultured Pseudomonas sp. | reverse complement strand
CTGGATGTCGAGACCACCGGCCTGGACAGCCGCCGCGACTCGATCGTCAGCCTCGGCCTGGTGCCCTTCAACCTGCAGCGCATTCGCTGCCGCGAAGCCAGTTACTGGGTGGTCAAACCGGCGGGCGAACTGAGCAGCCAGTCGGTCACTTTCCACCATATCACCCACTCGGACATCCAAAGCGCGCCGGGCCTGGACGCCGTGCTCGAGCAACTGCTGACGGCCATGGCAGGCAAGCTCGTGGTGGTGCACTACCGCCCGATCGAACGCGGTTTTCTCGACCAGGCCATGCGCCAGCTAATCGGTGAAGGGCTGCAATTCCCGGTGATCGATACCATGCAGCTGGAAGCCCGGTTGCACCCGCGCAAGCGCCGACCCGGCTGGCTGCGCCAGATGCTCCAGCAGCAGACGGTATCGATCCGCCTGGCCGACAGCCGCCTGCGCTACGGCCTGCCGCTGTACCAGGCGCACCATGCCCTGACCGATGCCCTGGCGACCGCGGAATTGCTGCAGGCGCAGAGCGCCACGCACTATCCGCCGAGCACAGCGGTGGGTGATTTGTGGAGTTGAGCGGCACCCCGCGCTGGCTGTGGGAGGGGCTTTAGCCGCGAGCTCTTAGAAAAACATCGCGGCTAAAGCCCCTCCCACAGGAATCCAGCGCCCACAAAAAAACGCGCCCGAAGGCGCGTTCTTGTATTGCGTTTACCAGTAGCAGTCAGCGCGGCTCGCTCATCAAGCCTTTGACGATAGCCACACAACCCACCAACAGCACCACGGTAAAGGGTAAGCCGGTTGAGACCGCCATCGCCTGCAGGGCCACCAGACCGCCGCCGAGCAGCAGGGAGATGGCCACCACACCCTGCAAAATCGCCCAGAAGGCACGCTGCGGTATCGGCGCGTTGACCTTGCCGCCGGCGGTGATGGTGTCGATCACCAGGGAACCGGAATCCGACGAGGTGACGAAGAACACCACCACCAGGATGATGCCGACAAACGAACTGATCTGAGTCAGTGGCAGCTCGCCGAGCATGACGAACAGCTTCAACTCCAGCGCCGCATCCTGCACCCCGGTGAAACCATCGCCGATAACCTGGCCCAGAGCGGTGCCGCCGAACGCGGTCATCCACAGCACCGACACCAACGACGGCACCAGCAGCACGGCAACCAGGAACTCACGCACCGTACGGCCACGGCTGACCCGGGCGATGAACATGCCGACGAAGGGCGACCAGCTGATCCACCAGGCCCAGTAGAACGCGGTCCAGCCTTGGCTGAAGTTGGCGTCTTCGCGGCCGAACGGGTTGGACAGGGCCGGCAAGTTGACCAGGTAACTACCCAGGTTGTCGAAGAAGCCGGTGAGGATCGCCAGGGTCGGTCCCGCCACTATGATGAACAGCAGCAACAGGATCGCCAGCACCATGTTGATTTCCGACAGACGCTTGACCCCCTTGTCGAGGCCGGCCAGCACCGAGCACAGGGCGATCGCGGTGATGCCGACGACCAGCAGCACCTTGGTGGTGTCGGTGGCGCTGATGCCAAACAGATGGTCGAGGCCGGCGGCCGCCTGCTGTGCGCCCAGGCCCAGGGAGGTGGCCAGGCCGAACAGGGTGGCGAACACCGCGAGGATATCCACCACATGCCCCGGCCAACCCCAGATCCGCTCGCCGAGCAGCGGGTAGAAGATCGAGCGGATGCTCAGTGGCAGGCCCTTGTTGAACGAGAACAGGGCCAGGGCCAAGGCGACGATGGCGTAGATCGCCCAGGGGTGCAGGCCCCAGTGGAAGATGGTGGCGGCCATGCTCAGGCTGGCGGCTGCCTGGGCATCGCCGACAGCCGCACCCAGCGGCGCCCAGTCCGTACGCACACCGTTCTCGACACTGGTTCCGCCCAGCGCCGAAGAGAAATGCGACATCGGTTCGGCCACGCCATAGAACATCAGGCCGATGCCCATGCCGGCGGCGAACAGCATGGAGAACCAGCCGGTGTAGGAGTAATCCGCAGTTGCTTCCTTGCCGCCCAGGCGCACCTTGCCCAGGGGCGAGACGATCAGCCCCAGGCACAGCAGCACGAAGATATTCGCCGAACCGAGGAAGAACCACGCCAGGTTATTGGTCAACCAGCCGCGCATGGCGGTGAACAGCGGCTCCACCTCACTCTGCAAGGCCAGGGTCAGCACCACGAACAACACGATGGCCAGCGCGGAAATGCTGAACACCTTGCCGTGAACATCCAGGTTGAAGAGAAACTTGCCCTTGATATTGTCCTGGCCGATCACGTAGTCGGTGTCGATCAGGTTGCTCGCCCCACTCGGGGCGGGGATGCTTGCGGGCGGGGTAGTGCCCTTGGGTGGATAGTTAGCCATCTGCGGTACTCCTTGCTTCGGTTGACATGCCCAAGCGGGCAAACGACGGATACGCCCACTGATGGATAACCGGGCCAACTCCGCTCTGGCCGAAAAGGGTACAGTCAGGCCATCGTTCAACCGGCACTCAAAACGCCGCGCAGCAATTCAGAAACGTCATCCGCCTGCCCTGAATCTTAGTCGCTGCAACCTTGCACGCGCGCCGTGGTCGCCAAGGATTGGCCCAGGCCGAGGAAGGTCTGAGCGCCCGCGCAGGGTTAGCGCGCACCGAGCATCCAGGTATTACCCCATAACCTGCCCCATCCTACGGCGTCGCTTCCTCGCAATAGATCTGCATGCCGCGCGCCTGATAGTTGGCCAGGGCGCTGGGGTGGTCGAGGCTGCAGGTATGCACCCAGACGCGCCGGGTGCCCGGCCAAGCCCAGGCCGACTGCAAGGCATGCGTCAGCAACGGGCCACCGAAGCCCTGGCCGAAAAAAGCCTCGGCCAGACCGAAATAGAGAATTTCCACCGCGCCTTCGGCATCGCGTAGCAGCTCGTAATAACCGGCCACCGCGCCCTGCTGGTAAGCCACCCAGGTGCGGTGGCCCGGCTGCTCGATCAGTTCGCGCCACTGCGCCTCGGTCCAGCTCAGCTTATCGGTCCACTGCCAGGGCTCACCGACCAGCTGGTAGAGAAAACGGTTGAGTTGGAACTGCTTGAGCTGGCACTCCACCACGCTCAGCCCGTCCGGTAGCGGTTTGCCGCGGAGCTGTTCGGGGTGCTGCATTTCCAGGTAATAGGTAGTAGTGCTCATCGGCTTCCTGCTCTGCAATCATGAAAATTCGGGACTGGCCCGCCGGACGAGCCAAGATAACCAACCCCATGCCATAAGCAATCCGAGCCGGGCCATAACGAACAAAACCCCCACCGGCTGCGCCAAATGGGGGTTCTCCTCTTTATATAACGACCAAGGCTTGTGACCCTGGGAGCGGACGCGGGGTTAACCGTCGCCCTGGCCCGTATCCAAGAAAGATACGGAGGAACCGAGCTCACAGCTCCAGAGTTCCAACGCCGGCTGGCTCGCTTGTGGCGGGCCCAGCCATTCGCTCAGCGGATGGCAGCCTTGGTCGAAACAGACTTGGTAATCCCCCGCCTCGGGGGTTCGCCCCAAGCGCAGCGGTTGCAGGGGCGCGAGCTGGCGGCGGTAATGCCAGCTGCCCTCACGCAGTTCGGCGCCATCCGGGATTTCCATCCCGGCGCCTGAACCCTTGACCCGCGCCTCACCGAGCAGCAAACCCTCGGGCGTCACGCGGTAATCCTCTTCCCAGCGCACCTTCTCGATCGTATGAGTCCAGGCCAGGGTGAAGGCCGGCACGGGCACCTCTGCCCATACCGCGCCGGCCAACCCCAGACACAGGCCGATCACGCGGTGGCCAGCTGGCCGCGACGAGCGCGCCAGAAGTGCTGAGCGATAAAGATCGCGGACAGAGCGAAACCGATTTCATCGCTCATCGGCGTAGCCAGAATCAGGCTGGCGCCAGCGGCGAAACCGAGCGCGCGTTCCCACCAGGGCATTTTCACCTGCAGGAAGCCAGTAAAGATCGCCCCCCAGATGCCAATCGCCAGCGCCGCCTTGAGCACTACATAGAAGGTCGCCAGCAGACTGTCGCCCTGCAGCATCAGCGCCGGGTCGTACACCGCCATAAAGGGCACGATAAACCCGGCCACGGCGATGCGAATCGCCCACAGGCTGATCTTCAGCCCGCTTTCCTTGGCGATCGGCGCTGCGGCGAAGCAGGCCAGCGCCACTGGCGGGGTGAGGTCGGCCATGATGCCGAAATAGAACACGAACATATGCGAGACGATCAGCGGCACGCCCAGTTCCAGCAGCGCCGGCGCGGCGATCGAGCTGGTGATGATGTAGTTGGGAATGGTCGGGATACCCATACCCAGCACCAGGCAGGTAAGCATGGTGAGGATCAGCGAGAGGAACAGGTTGTCCTGGCCGATGGCGAGGATATAGCCGGCGAAGGTCGAGGCCACGCCGGTCAGCGAAACCACACCGATGATCACCCCGACCAGGGCGCAAGCGATACCCACCGGCACCGCATGACGGGCACCTTCGACCAACGCATGCAAACAGATGGTCAGGGTGTCGCGGCCGCCCTTGATGAACCAGCACACCGCCACCAGCAGCGCCACCACGCCGAACACCACGCCGATACCGAGCTGGAAGAAGCCGGCGCAGAGCACACCAAGGGCAATCCAGAAGGCGAAGCGCATAACCTTGGACGACACCCGCAGGATGATCGCCGAGCCGAGGATCACGATCGCGGTCAGGGCCAGACCGACCATCCCGGAGAACAACGGCGTGCGCCCGGAGAACAGCAGGTAGATCAGGATGAACAGCGGAATCAGCAGATACCAGCGCTCCTTCACCGCGCTCCAAGGGTTCGGGCACTGATCCTTCGGCAGACCGCACAGGTTGGCGCGCTTGGCTTCCAGGTGAACCATCCAGAACACCGAGCCGAAGTACAGCAGCGCCGGCACCAACGCCGCCTTGGCCACTTCGAAGAACGGCACGTTGATGGTCTCGGCCATGATGAAGGCCACCGCGCCCATGATCGGCGGCATGATCTGGCTGCCCATCGACGAGGTTGCTTCCACGCCGCCAGCAAACGCCGGCTTGTAGCCGAAACGCTTCATCAGCGGAATGGTGAACTGGCCGGTGGTGACCACGTTGGCTACGCCGGAGCCGGTAATGGTGCCCATCAGCGCCGAGGACACCACCGAAACCTTGGCCGGGCCGCCGAGCTTGTGACCGAACAGGCCCATGGCGAAATCGGTGAACAGCTTGATCATGCCCGCCTGTTCGAGAAAGGCGCCGAACAGGATGAACAGGAATATATAAGTGGCCGAGACATAGGTTGGCGTGCCGTACAGCCCCTCGGTACCGAAGGCCAGCTGATTGACGATCTGGTCGATGGCATAACCGCGGTGCATCAGATCGCCCGGCAAATACTGGCCGAACAAGCCATACACCAGAAACAGGGCGCAGATAAATGGCAGGGCAATGCCCATCACCCGCCGCGCTGCCTCGAACACCAGGGCGATCAGCACCAGCCCGACGACCATATCGCTGCTGGTCAAATCACCCGAGCGCTGGATCAGATCGGCTTCGAAATACCACTGGTAGAAGGCTGTGGCCATGCCGGCCAAGCCCAGTAACCAGGCGGCGGGCTGCCAAGGCTGGCCCTTGCCGCGTAGCGGAAAGCAGAGGAACACCACCAGCAGCAGAAAACCGACGTGCACCGCACGGAGGATCTGGCTCGACACCGGGTGAAAGGCCGCGGTGATGATCTGGAATATGGAAAACAGCAGCGCGACATAGAACAGCGCTTTCGGCCAATCGCCGGGGCTGGCTGCGAGACCTTGATTGTGGTCGCTCATGGAGCAAATGCCCTCGTTACTACGATAGAAGAAGTCAGGTGGAGATAAGCCAGAGTCGCCAACAAAACCTGCCGCTCCGCGCGCTGGTTTTATTCGTAGCTCTATTGGTATGGCGCTAGTAGGTTGGGCCACGCAGGCCGGAGCGCAGCGGAGCCCAACATGAGGGAGTCACGTACGACTCCCGGCAAGACGCAGATCGCTGTTGGGCTTCGCCGATCTCAGCCCAACCTGGCAATACGCATCTGGCCTACTTACAGCGCGCCGACTTCCTTGTAGAAACGCTCAGCACCCGGATGCAGCGGGATCGGCAGACCCTTGGCCGCACCGTCCAACTTGATGTCCTTGGCCGCGGAATGGGCGTTGCCCAGGCGCTCGAGGTTATCGAACATCAGCTTGGTCATCTGGTAGGCAACCTCCTCGGATACGCCCTCATGGCTGACCAGGATGTTCTTGATCGCTACGGTCGCCACATCGGCGTCCTGACCGTCATAGGTACCGGCCGGAATCACTGCCGGCTGGTAGGCGGCGTTGCCGATAGCGGCGGTGACGTCAGCGGGAATCGCCACGAAGCTGATCGGCAGGGTTGCCGCCAGATCGCGGATCGCCGCCATGCCCAGGCCGGACGACTGCAGGGTGGCATCCAGCTGACGGTTCTTGATCAGCTCGACCGACTCGGCGTACGGCAGGAACTCCACCTTGGCCATGTCTTCATAGCTCAGGCCAGCGGCCTTGAAGATGGCGCGGGCGTTCAGTTCGGTACCGGACTTGGGTGCACCGACGGAGATGCGCTTGCCTTTGAGATCGGCCAGAGTGGTGATGCCGGATTCCTTGCTGGCGACGATCTGGATGTAGTTCGGGTAGGTGCCGGCAATCGCCCGCAGTTTTTTCAGCGGCGCCTTGAAGCCGGCGTCTTCCACGCCGTTCCAGGCATCGGCGACGGAATCGCCCAGGGCCAGGGCCAGTTCGCCACGGCCGGATTGCAGCAGGTTGAGGTTTTCCACCGAGGCTTTGGTCGCCTGCACCGAGGTCTTGGCGCCGTCGATGCCGGTGCTGTACAGCTGCGACAGGCCGACGCCGATCGGGTAGTACACACCGCTGGTGCCGCCGGTGAGGATATTGATAAAGGTCGGCGCGGCAATGGCCGCGGTGCTGGCAGTAAAGGCCGCTGCTGCGGCAAGCAGGCTGAGTCGTTTGGTCAGTCGCATGGATAAATCTCCGTCGTTGTTGTTATTGCAGAGGTTTTTTCACTGTAGACGCTGCGCTCCAGCATGGCGGCTGGAAGACGATAGCTGAGAGTTACATAGCAGATGCCGTGCCAGTGGCCGAAAAGCCCGTTCTAGAGCGGCTTGCCACTGTTTGACGATGCGTAACAGGCGGAAGTTCGCCTATGCGAAAAATCCCATAAGCGGAAATTTGCCGATTCGCAGCGCGATTGAGGCTGCAACCCTGGCGACGGAGGCTGGGGCGGGCGTTATTCACCGCCCTGGTAGCCCGGATGCAATCCGGACTACGACCGCAGCGGTACGATTCGAGCAGGCGTTGCGCCTACTCCTCGTCGCCGCTGCCGGCCGGGCGGTAGCTGTTGCGCTGCAGGCCGTGGCGCTGCATTTTTTCGTTGAGGGTGCGCCGCGGCAGCTGCAACAGGTTCATCACCTCGGCGATATTGCCCTGGCAATGCTGCAGGGCGCGGTGCAGACACTGCGCCTCGAAGGCCTCCATCTGCTCGGCCAATGACTGCGCGGGCAAGCCGCCATCGCCATCGGTCGGCGTGCTCAGCCCCAGGGCGTGACGCTCGGCGGCGTTGATCAGTTCGCGCACGTTGCCCGGCCAGTCGTGATCGAGCAGGCGCGCCAGCTCGCTGCTGGGCAACGGCGAGAGTTCCCGGCCATTGCGTTGGGCGGCCTGGCGGGCGAAGTGTTCGAACAGCAAGGGAATGTCGTCGCGGCGCTCGCGCAACGGCGGAATGCGCAGGCTGGCGACGTTCAAGCGGTAATACAGATCCTCGCGAAAGCGCCCGGCTTTCACCTCGTCGAGCAGGTCCGGCTTGACCGCGCTGATCACCCGCAGATCGACCTGAATACTGCGGTTGGAGCCGAGCCGCTCCAGGGTGCGCTCCTGCAATACGCGCAGCAATTTGACCTGCTGCGCCAGCGGCAGGCTTTCCACTTCGTCGAGGAACAGGGTGCCGCCGTCGGCATGTTCGATGCGGCCGATGCGCTTGCCCTGGGCGCCGGTGAAGGCGCCGCTTTCATGGCCGAACAGCTCGCTTTCGAACAATTGCTCGGGGATAGCCGCGCAATTGAGCGCGACGAAGGGCTTGTCGGCACGCGCGCTGAAATCATGCAGGCAGCGGGCGACCCGCTCCTTGCCGCTACCGGTGTCGCCGCGCAGGAGGATATTCACCGAGGTGCCGGCCAGTTCGAGGATCTGCCGGCGCAGGTTCTCCATCGGCCTTGAGACGCCGAGCAATTGCGCCTCGATATGGTCCTTGCGGGCGAACTGCTGGCGCAGCTGGCGGTTCTCGCAGACCAGACGACGCTTGTCCAGGGCGCGGCGCACGCTGTCGAGCAGACGTTCGGGGGTGAAGGGTTTTTCGATGAAGTCGTAGGCGCCGTTACGCAGCGCCTGCACCGCCATCGGCACGTCGCCGTGGCCAGTCACCAGAATCACCGGCAGATCGCGATCCAACTCAAGCAACGAGTCGAGCAATTGCAGGCCATCGGTGCCGGGCATGCGCACATCGCTGACCACCACCCCGGCAAAATCTCGATCGACCAAGGCCAGCGCCTGGGCCGCATTGGCGCAGCTGCGCACGTGTAAACCGGAGAGTTCGAGCCACTGCTGCACCGCCTCGCGGATCGCCGCCTCGTCATCGACCACTATCACTTGACCCGTCATACCACCTCCTGCTTGATCGCCGCAGTGTAGCGACGTCAGCAGAATACTCTAGGGCCTGTTGTCGTGGACCGACCAGCCCTCTAGCCTCCGCTGCCGACTTGCTGAACCAGCGCCATGGCGAAAATACCGTTGCCCACGGACCAGTCGGAGTAGTCGTTCTCGTGCATGAAAATAAAGATATCGCGGCTGCAGATCGCGCATTCGCGCTCAAGATTGCGCGCAATCGCGGCGTACAGATCGCGCTTCATCGCATCGCTACGACCGCGGCGCAAGGTGATTTCCACCACCACTAAACGCTCCGAGCGGGCGATTCCATTAAAGGTTCGGTCATAGAAAAATTGCTCGGAGGCGTATTCCCCCACCAGGTTGAACAGCTCCGCTTCCGGCATGCCGATGCTGTCGACCAAGGCTCGATGGATGCCTTCGACGATCTGCTCACGCTGGCTTTGGCTGGTAGTTTTATGCACATAGGTCCGCACAAACGGCATTTGATTTTTCCTCTCGTTGATTGCTGATAAAGCCGATCATGGCCTGCTGGGAGCTTTTAAAAAGCGCCCGGCAAGTGAGAGATTTCGATAAATCGAAGCGATCTAAAAGCGATTTCCTTGGCTTTGCTATGTGCACTAAACTCACATAATGAAACGTCGCTTACCCTCCCTGAACGCCTTACGCGCCTTCGAAGCCGCCGCCCGCCTCGGCCGCATGACCGCAGCCGCCGATGAACTCTCGGTGACCCCGGGGGCGATCAGCCGGCAAGTGCGCCAATTGGAAACCAGCCTGGGCCTGAGCCTGTTCGAAGGCTCGAAAAACAAGCCGCTGCTGACCCAGCACGGCAGCGCGCTGTTAGCCGGCTTGTCGGCGGCGTTCGACCAGATGGAAAGCACCCTGCGCGCGGTCACCGAGCAGGCACAGGGCACCTTGGATGTCTGCTGCCTGGGCAGCTTCAGCATGCGTTGGCTGATCCCCCGGTTGTATCGTTTCAACGCGCTGCACCCGGGTATCGAGGTGCGTTTGAGCACCAGCAAACCGCAGACGCAGCCCTCGGACGAGCGCTATGACGTGGTCATCGATGTTCAGGAACAGGCGGTGCAGGCGCCAAACTGCGAACTCTTCGCCGAATACCTCGGCCCGGTACTCGCCCCGGCCTTGGCCGCCACCCTTGCACTCGACAGCGTTGAGGATCTGGCGGGCCTGGCGCTGCTGCGCACGAAAACCCGGCGCAATGCCTGGACGATGTGGTGCGCGTCGATCGGGGTGCCAACGCTGGAGGCCACAGGCGCCGAGTTCGAGCATTACTACTTCAGCCTGGAAGCCGCGCTGGGCGGCCTGGGGGTCTGCGTTACACCTTGGCATCTGGTCGCCGACGAGGTGCGCGCCGGCCGCCTGTTGGCGCCCTTCGGCTTTCAGCGCAGCGGCTATCGCTACGTGGTGCGCAGCCGGCCGCGGCACCAGCATGCCGAGTCGTTTTGCCAATGGCTGATGCAGCAGGTGGAGCAGATGCCGCTGCCAGTTGAATGCCGCTTAACCGGCAGTTAGACAGCCGGCACGGCGCGTAACCCGACAGGCCGTCAGCAGGCGCACCGCAGCGACAGGTCAGGGCGCGGCCGGTAGACGCAGGGTAAATACAGCGCCCTGCTCGCCATTGCTGGCCTCCAGGCTGCCGCCCAGTTCGCGAACGATGCCGTAGGACACCGCCAAGCCCAGGCCCAGCCCCGCGCCCACCGGCTTGGTGGTGTAGAAGGGCTCGAAGATATGCGGCAGATCCTGCTCGGCGATGCCGCCGCCGCTGTCAGCCACGCTGAGTAGACACTGCTCGCCCTCGCGATAGATGCGAATCCGCAGGCGCCGTGTTTCGACCTCGGCCATAGCATCCAAGGCATTGTGCAGCAGATTGAGCAGCACCTGTTCGAGGCGAATCGCATCGCCAAGTACCATGATGTTAGCGTCAAGATCGCTGCTTATTTCCACTCTTTCGTTGCGGATTCGTAATTCCAGCAATTGCAGCGCCTGGGCCAGTACATCGCTCAGGGACAAACGCTCGCTCAAGCCCGCCGGGCTTTTGCGGGCGAAGGTTTTCAGGTGGCCGGTCAACCCGGCCATGCGCTGCAGCAAGCCGTCGATACGCTGCAAGCCTTCGCGCACATCGTCCTGGCGGCCGCTGTCGAGCAACAGGCGCAGGCTGCCCAATTGCATCTGCATGGCGGTCAGCGGCTGGTTGATTTCATGGGCCATGGCCGCCGACATCTGCCCCAGGGCGGCCATCTTCGCCGCATGCACCAAACCTTCCTGGGCCTCGCGCAACTCCGCGGTGCGCAGGCTCACCTCACGCTCCAGACGCTCGCGGATACCCGCCTGCAAGCGTTGGTTCTTGCGCCTTTGTGCGAGGAACAGCAGCAGGAACGCCAAGGTCATCCACACCCCGGCAGCGGCCAGGCGGTAGCCGCGCACGCTGTCGGCGAGGATTTTCGGCTCCAGCAGCAGGTGCAGGGTCCAGCCCTCTTCGGCCAAGGGCATGCGCTGCCAGAGGTAATCGCGCACGCCATTCGGACCATCGACCCGGCGCCACTGCGTATTGCTGTCGATCTGCCGCAGCAGTTGGTTGGGCAGCGGCTGCAACGCCTGCTCGGCATATTTGCGCACCTCCACCAGCTCAGCACGGGCCTGTTCGCTCAACGCCTCCAGGGCGCGGAAGCGCCACTCCGCGCGGTTGCTGAGGATCACCACCGAGTAGCTGTCGGCCACCAGCAACACCCCGCCCTGGCTGGCCCATTCGCGCTGCAGCTCTTCGAGTTCGAGCTTGACCACCAGCACGCCGAGCACCGCGCCCTCTTCGTCGCGCACCGCATGGGAAAGGAAATAACCGGGAATGCCAGTGGTCACGCCCACCGCGAAATAGCGCCCGGAGGACTGGCGCACGGCGTCCTGGAAGTAGGGGCGGAAGGCATAGTTGTTGCCGACGAAACTGCTCCAGTCGCGCCAGTTGCTCGCTGCCAGGGTCTCGCCTTGGGCATCGAGCAGATAGAGCACGGTGGAGCCGGCGGCGCTGTTGAGGCGCTCCAGACGCTGGTTGAGCTTCTCGACCAGCAAGCGATCACTCGGCGCGTGCAGCAATGAACGGATATCGCTGTCCAGCGCCAGCACCTCGGGCACCGAGCGGAAGCGCTCGACCA
>CAMPJN010000085.1 GCA_946886875.1 uncultured Pseudomonas sp. | reverse complement strand
GCCTGTTTTTGCCTTGTCTTGCCTGCCTCGCCTACGTTTTTCAACGGCCTGCTAATAGTTCGAATACTAAAACGGGGCGCTCAATCGACGATTGGCGCCCCGTTTTGCATGGCTGGCGATCGGCGCTGCACGCCGCTCGTGGTATGGCCTGCTAGGCTAGCTCGGCCAGGAGCTTCTCCAGCTTTTCCTGATCGCGGGCAAATTGGCGAATGCCTTCGGCAAGCTTTTCAGTGGCCATGGCGTCCTCGTTCATCGCCCAGCGGAACTGGCTTTCGTTCAGCGTCTGCTTGGTTTCAGCGGCCTGTCCCGGGCTCAGCTTGCGTTCCAGCGGGCCTGCATCGTCGGCCAGTTGCTGCAACAGCTCCGGGCTGATGGTCAGGCGGTCGCAACCGGCCAATTGTTCGATCTGGCCGACGTTGCGAAAGCTCGCGCCCATCACCACGGTCTGGTAGGCATTGGCCTTGTAGTAGTTGTAGATGCGTGTCACCGACTGCACGCCCGGGTCTTCGGCGCCGACGAAGTCATGGCCCGATGACTTCTTGTACCAATCGTAAATCCGCCCCACGAATGGCGAGATCAGAAAGGCGCCGGCATCGGCGCAGGCCTGGGCTTGGGCGAATGAAAACAGCAGGGTCAGGTTGGTCTGGATGCCGCGCTTTTCCAATTGCTCGGCCGCGCGAATGCCTTCCCAGGTCGAGGCGATCTTGATCAGTACGCGCTCGCGACCGATCCCGGCCTGGTCGTACAGGTCAATCAGGCGTTCGGCGCGGGCCAGGGTCGCCTGGGTGTCGAAGGACAAACGCGCATCGACCTCGGTGGAAATACGCCCGGGAATGATCTTGAGAATTTCCTGGCCGACCGTTACCGCGAAGTGATCGCAGGCCAGGTTCAGGTCGCCATGGCCGGCGCCCATGGCACTTTGCAGCAGCTCGCCGTAGCGTGGCATGGCGGCGGCTTTGAGCAGCAGGGAAGGATTGGTGGTGGCATCGACCGGTTGCAAACGGCCAATGGCATCAAGGTCGCCAGTGTCGGCGACCACTGTGGTGCACTGTTTGAGTTGGTCCAGCTTGGAGGTCATGACATAGCCTTGTCGTTGCGGATGGCCTGACATTACCCGAGGCGCTGGTACGGCTCAACTGCTGGCCGCGTGCCTGATTGCCGCAACGGCGCGTCAGCTGATCGAACTCAGCGTCCCGTTAACAACTGCGCCGCTTGATCGAACAGCGCCAACGGCTCGTTGGTCTTGTGAATATCCACCGAGAGCAACTGGCGGAAGCGTCGCGCGCCATTGAAACCCTGACCGAGGCCGAGCATATGGCGGGTGATGTGGTGCATGCTGCCGCCGTCCTCGAGATGGGTGGCGATATAAGCGCGCATCGACTGCATCGCCTCCAGGCGGCTCAGCGCCGGGGTCGTCGCGCCGAATAACAGCTGATCCACCTGCGCCAGCAGATAGGGGTTGTGGTACGCCTCGCGGCCGAGCATCACGCCGTCGAAGGTCTGCAGATGCTGCTGGCACTCCTCAAGAGTCTTGATGCCGCCGTTGAGGATGATTTCAAGCTCAGGGAAATCGCGCTTGAGCTGCGCCACCACCTCATAGCGCAGCGGCGGCACGTCGCGGTTTTCCTTCGGCGAGAGGCCTTCGAGAATGGCAATGCGCGCATGCACGGTAAAACTCCGGCAACCGGCGTCGTGCACCGTGCCGACGAAATCGCACAGCTCGGCATAGCTGTCGCGACCATTGATGCCGATGCGGTGCTTGACCGTAACCGGAATGGCCACCGCATCACGCATGGCCTTAACGCAATCGGCGACCACCTGCGGATGGCCCATCAAACAGGCGCCGATCATATTGTTCTGCACCCGATCGCTGGGGCAGCCGACATTCAGATTGACCTCGTTGTAACCCGCATCCTCGGCCAACTTGGCGCAAGCCGCTAGTTCGCTCGGTACGCTGCCGCCCAACTGCAAGGCCAGCGGATACTCCGCCTTGCTATGCCGCAAAAAACGCGCGCTATCACCATGCAGCAGGGCGCCGGTGGTGACCATCTCGGTATAGAGCAGAGCGTGCTTCGATAGCTGGCGCAGAAAAAACCGGCAATGCCTGTCAGTCCAATCCATCATCGGAGCGATGGAGAAGCGTCTGCTTATAACCTGTTGATTTGTATGATCGTCTATCAAGTCAAAATCCAAAAACAAGGGCGCTGGGCAATGCGCGCCGGCATGCATGAGATGCAAAGTGCCGGCATTATACAGCTGCGTCGGGCGGCAGGTGATGGCGCATCCTGGGGTTTAAAGGTCGCGCTCCGAGGTGCGAGCGACCGGTAAAAAGTGTGGTGCGAGCCCGCGGGTGGTCATCTGTCGAATTTGCGCTGCTAGTGCCAAAGCAGCATTGCCGGCCGGGCACTGTTGTTCGATGCTGAGCTGTCGAAATCCGTCAGAGATGCTTCTCGCTATGCCTGCCTTCAGCAACGCCCCGCTTGTGCCTGTAAGCCAGCCCGAATGCCGGCAGCTGGCCAACGGCCTGCAGGTGGCTGCGATCAGCCGGCCGGGGGCGGGCAAGGCGGCGCTTAGCGTGCGGGTCGCGGCCGGCAGCCATGACGAGCCGGACGACTATCCCGGCCTGGCGCACTTTCTCGAGCATCTGCTGTTTCTCGGTAGCCGCGGCTATGCCGTCGAGGACGGTTTGATGGCTTTCGTCCAGGGCTGCGGTGGTCAGGTGAACGCCTCGACCCAGGCGCGGCATACCGAGTATTTCTGTGAGGTGCCGGCGGACCGGCTGGGCGAAGCGCTGGCGCGTCTGTTGGATATGCTGGCCAACCCCTTGCTCGAGCAAGGCGCGCAATTGCGCGAACGCGAGGTGGTGCACGCCGAATTTCTTGCGCGCAGTCAGGACGCCGACACCTTGGTCGGGGTGGCTCTGGCTCAGGCGTTGCCGGCGGGACACCGCTGCGCCGCATTCCAGGCGGGCAACCGCGACACCCTGGCGGTCGAGCAGGCGGCATTCCAGCAGGCGCTGCGGGCGTTTCATCGGCGTTTTTACCAGGCCGGACAACTGTCGTTGCTGCTGGTCGGAGAGCAGAGCGTCGACGAATTATTCGCTGTGGCGCAGCGGCATGCGCGCGTGCTGCGAACTGGTGTCAGGCAACGGCAAACAACACCGGTGCCCTTGCTGCCGTTACGTGAGCGCAATTTACATATGCGCGCGGCTGCGGGTGGGCCGGTATTGCATCTGGCGTTCGCTCTGGAATGGGCGCAGCCGGGCATGGCCCAAGCCCTGGAGTTTCTCCAGACCTGGCTGGGCAGCGAGGCGCCGGGCGGCTTGCTCGCCGGTTTGCGTGAAGCCGGGCTGTGTCAGGGCCTGAAAAGCGAGGTGATCTACAGCTACGCCGAGCAAAGTCTGTTGCTGCTGAGCTTCTCCGGCGTCGAGCCTTCGCCCATGGCCCACGCCGCTACGACACAGGCGCTATTGGCCTGGCTGGATTTTCTCGCAGGCGCGGAGCAGGGCGGTTTGCATGAGCGCTACCGGGCTACTCGGCAATGCTGGTTGAGTACTTTGCCGCCTTTGCCCCTGGCGCGTTGCTGGCAGGCGAGCCTGACGCTGGGCGAGACGCCGATTTCGGCACCGCCGGTCGTGGTGGCGGCGTTGTTGGCGCAAATGCAGCAGGCCTCCCGGCGCATCCAGCTGGTCGCCGATACCGCGCCCATGCCCGATTGGCCGGTTGCCGGCTTTGCCTTGCAGATGCGCCGCGAAGCACCGCTGGCGGCCGCGCCGCGTGCCTGGGCCTGGCAACTGCCGGCGGCCAATGTATTTACGCAGACGCCAGTAGCGTTGCCAGACACCATTGCCGTGCCGGCGCAGTTGCGCTGGTTGCCGGCGCCGATGACCGACACCAGCGGGCAGGGCGTATTGCATTGGCGTTGCCTGTTCATCGAGCGCATCGCCGCTGCGCCCTTGCAGGCGCTGTTTCGCGTCGCCTTGCGCGCGCTCGAGGCCGATGCGGCTGAAGTCGGCGTCGTGCTGCAGATCACCTCGGTGGAGGATGCATGGCAGCTGTCGCTAAGGGGGCCGGCAACACTGTTGCCGCGGGTGCTGGGCGAGGCATTGCCGCTGCTGCTCGACCCGCCCGCCGGAGCCTGGCGGCAAAGCCTCCGTCAAGCCCGGGAGGAGGCGGCGCAGGACGCGACTGAGATGGCCTTCCGTCAACTATTGCGGCGCTTGCCTGAGTTGTTCTCTGTGCCCGGCAACTGTGCGCAGCCGACCCCGTACGCCCTGCGTGAGCGCTATCGGCAGGCGCGCTTCGAAGGCCTCGGTGTGGCGTTCGAGGCGACGGGGCGAAGCGAGATCGAGCAGCTGCTTGCCAATGTTGCGCCATTAGCCGCCGCCGAACCGCCCGTGCAGCCAAGCGCAGGCCGCTATTGGCGCGACGCGGCTATCCGCTGCGAGGATTCGGTGCTGCTGTTGTTCTGCCCGCAGCCGGCGGCGGATGCCGCAAGTGAAGCGGGCTGGCGCTTGCTCGCGCAGCTCTATCAAGGACCGTTCTTCCAGCGTTTGCGCAGCGAACTGCAACTGGGTTATGCGGTGTTCTGCGGCTTCCGTCAGGTACAAGAGCGTCGCGGCATCCTGTTCGCGGTGCAATCGCCGCAGGCTTCGCCGGCAGAAATACTCGCGCATATAGAAGCTTTCCTGCTGGCCCAGGGCGAACGCCTGGCGGCCCTGGATGAGCAAAGCCTGCGCGGCGCGAGCGATGAACTGTGCCGGCAGTTGCAGGGCGCGAACTCGGCGGAGTTCGCTGAGCAGCGCTGGCAATTCCATCTGGCCGGCTTGCCCGAACAGCATGATGCGGCGCTGCAACAGGCGCTGGCGGCCATCAGTCATCACGATCTGCTGTATTGCCAGCGCCAGCTGAGCCTGGCCCAGGGTGGCTGGCACGTGCTGGCCAATGCCGCGCCACCGAACGCGGATTGGTCGGCACTGCGCTGATCGGCTGCTGCCTCAGTTCTATCCCCTGCTTTCCCTGACTAGTCCGTATCGATAGCGGGCGCGCTCGCCTGTGCATTGCTCATGCCGATTACGACCTTCGCGCACCCGGTACTACGCCTTATTGCCCGCGCCACCACGCCCGGCCAAAGCAGCAGGCAACCGGCGCCATAGCAGCGTATGGCCCTGGGCTCGGCTTTTCGATAATCGCCTCCGAACCGACTAACTGACGGTCGTCCCCTCAAGCGGAGAGTGTTATGCACAACAACAAGATCGCCAACATCCGATTCCTGCCCCTGGCTCTGACGGCCGCAGCGGCGCTGGCCACGGCTCAGCAAGCGGCTGCCGAGATCGTCCTGTACGACCAGGACGACACCACTTTCTCCACCGATGGCTATATCAACGCCTTCTACGTCAACAGCGATATCGATCGCGAAGGCGATCTGAACGACCGCCGCCAGTCGCGGGTGAAAATGGGCTTTCTGCCGAACTGGATCGGCTTCAATTTCGGCAAGCAGGTCGACGACCTCAAGCTCGGCGGACGCTCCTCGTTCTGGGTCACGATCAACGACAGCGAACAGAACGGCACCAGCACCGCGATCGACGTGCGTCAGTTCTACGGCACCGTCGGCAGCGAGTGGGGCGAAGTGCTGGTAGGTAAGGATTTCGGCCTGTTCGCCCGCTCCAACATCTTTCTCGACGAATTGCTGTCCGGTTATGGCCAGGTCAGCGATACCCTCGGCCTGGTGGATTTCGGTGGCGTATCCTTCGGCAATATCGGCAGCGGTTATCCCTATCCGTTCCCGACCGCACAGATCACTTACCGCAGCCCGAAAATGAGCGGTTTGCGCGTCGCCGCCGGGATCATGGACCCCTACGACTCCAATCAGGTCGACGCCAACGGCAAGGCCTATCAGGAGAGTCCGCGCTTCGAAACCGAGATCACCTATGAGTTCGAAGTGGCCGGCGCGAAGATCTACTCCTGGATCAACGGTGCCCACCAGACTTCGGACAACACCGACTCCAACGTCGACTCCGTGACCTCCCAAGGCCTCGGCTACGGTGTGCAGGCGAAGATGGGTGGCTTCTCGGTAACCGGTTCGGGCTTTCAGGCCGAGGGCATGAATCCCTTCTATACCAACAACGCCGGTGAGGCGACGCTGCGTGAAGTGGACAGCGACGGCTACCTGCTGCAGACCTCCTACAGCTTCGGCAAGAACCGCGTGGCGCTGTCCTACGGCAAGACCGAAGACGACGGCAACGGTCTGGGCACTGCCGCCGACTACGAAACCCGCGGTATCGCCTATTTCCGCACCATCAACGACAACCTCAAGCTGGTGGCCGAGTACAACCAGTTCGAAATCGACGCGGCGACCGGCAGCGGTCTGAACGAAGACACCAATACCTTCGCCGTGGGTGCCGTGCTGAACTGGTAAGCATGCGATAGCTGGCAATGGATGCCGTTCACTTGATTCAGGTGAGCGGCATTTTTTTGTCTGGCTGCATGGAAGCCCGATGTTGGGCTTCGCAGGCTCAGCGCCAACCTACGCCGCGCTTGGAGCCTGGATAAGCCTGGGCGCGATCCGGGATGGCGATAGCGCGACTTAATTTTTGCGAGGTAAACATGGAGCTTCATAGCCTGGATTTACTGCTGATCCTGTCGCCGATGACGCTGCTGTTCGCGGCTTTGCCGATTGTCCTGATGCGCTGCCTTTGAGTCGGTCTGCTACTTAGGGACTAGGCCGGCGCTACTCAAGTGGCATGGGGCTGGGGCGGGGGGCTTCGTAGAATCTACCCACGAGAGGTGGGTTTTTACGGGGCGGGGTTATGCAACGAGAACAGACTGAAGGAGTGATCACCGCCACATCGAGCGCCACCGACGTCGAGCTGGTGGCGCAGGAACTGGCGCGGCAGCTGATCCACCCGCACCTGGGTTTCGTGCTGTTCTTCTGCTCAGCCGCCTACGATCTGCAACGGCTCGGCGAGGCGCTGGATTCGTACTTCGGCGGGATCAACCTGATCGGCTGCACCAGCGCCGGAGAAATCACCCCGAACGGCTACGGCCGCGGCTGCGTCAGCGCGGTGGGCTTCGATCACCGCAGCTTCTCGATCGCCAGCGGCCTGATCGACGAGATGGAGCGCTTCAGCCTGATCGACGCCCAGCAACTGGTCGAACGCCTGGTCAAGGATTGCCGCACCAACGAGCTGGCCTCGATCAAGGGCCACAGTTTCGCCCTGACTCTACTCGATGGCCTGTCCAGCCGTGAGGAAGTAGTGCTCGGCGCGCTCAGTGCGGCTTTGGGTAGCATCCCGCATTTCGGCGGCTCGGCCGGCGACGACAACCACCTGACCCATACCCATGTTTACTACGGCGGCGAGTTCCACACCGGCGCGGCGGTGGTGGTGCTGTTCAATACCTGGCTGGATTTTGAAGTGTTCAGCACCCACCACATTCAACCCTGCGCCGAAAAACTGGTGGTGACCCGTGCAGACAGCGCCAGCCGACGGGTCTACGAGCTCAACGCGGCGCCGGCCGCCCAGGAGTACGCCGAGCTGATCGGCGTGCCGCTGGAGGCGTTGAATCACCGACTGTTCGCCGCCCATCCCCTGGCCGTACGCATTAGCGAGCAGTACTACGTGCGCTCAATCCAGCGGGTCAACGAAGACCTCAGCCTGAGTTTCTACTGCGCGGTGGAGAACGGCATCGTGCTCACCGCCATGCGTCCGGGTCCGCTGTTGCCGAACCTCGAAGAGGTGTTCGCCGGCCTGCGCGAGCGCCTCGGCCCTTTGCTGCTGACCATCGGCTGCGATTGTTTTCTGCGCCGCCTGGAAGTCGAAGACCAGGGCGGCGTCGAGCCGGTCTCGGCGTTTCTGCGCAACCAGCCAGTCATAGGGTTCAATACCTACGGAGAGCAGTTCAATGGTATGCACATCAACCAGACCTTCACTGGAGTCGCCATTGGCCGCCCCGGTCGAGGCTGATGTCGTCGAGCTGCAAACCCGCTGCCAGGCGCTGGAAAAGGAAAACCACAAGCTCAAGCGGATCAACGCCGCGCTGATCGAACGGGTCGAGTCGGTGCATTCGCGCGGCGACGACGCCTATGCCGCGTTCCAGCATTCGGTGGTGCTCGCCGAACAGGTGCGCGAACGCACCGACGCGCTGAACCAGGCGATGGCTGAGTTGAAATCCAGCAACCAGCTGCTCAGCGACGCGCGCTTGCGCGCGGAAACCGCGCACCAGCATCTGATCGACGCCATCGAGAGCATTTCCGACGGCTTCGTGCTGTTCGACCGCGAACAGCGCATCGTCCTGTTCAACAGTCGCTTCAAGTCGTTCTGGGCCCATAGCCGCGCACGGATCAGCGCCGGCACCCGATTGGCGGAAATCAAGCGCCTGAGCATCAGCACCGGCTTGGTGGTCGAGGAGCAGCGCGGTAAGGAAAGCGGGCATATGCTCTATCGCCTGCGCGACGGGCGCTGGGTGCAGGTCAGCGAACGGCCGACCCGCGAGGGTGGCCTGGTGATCCTCTACACCGATATCACCGAGGTCAAACTCAACGAAACCCAACGCCGCGAGCAGGCCCTGGCGCAGAAGTCGCGGCTGCTGCAACGCGCCGTCGACAACCTGTCCCAGGGCATGGCCATGGTCAACGCCGAAGGCACCCTGGAGCTGTGGAACCACCGCTTTCTCGACCTCTGCGGCCTGGCGCCGATCAACGCGCACCGGCCGTTCGCCGAGGTGATGGCCGACAGCGAACTGGCGCTGCTGACCCCAGCCAGCCGCGGCGCCAATGGCAAGCCGATCGAGGAACTGGAGCTGCGTCTGTTCGACGGGCGCATGCTCGAAGTGCGCACCCATGCGTTGCCCACCGGCGGTTTCGTCAACACCTTCACCGACATCACCGAACGCTACCGGCACGCCGAGGCGCTGAGCGAAAGCGAACGCTGGATTCGCCTGATCACCGACCATGTGCCGGCGCTGATCGCCTATCTGAATGCCGATCTGGTCTACGAATTCACCAACAAGGTCTACGAGGAATGGTACTGCTGGCCGCGCGGCGCGATGCTCGGCCAGAGCCTGCGCGAAGTGCACAACGAAGAGCATTGCCGGCGTCTGGAGCCCTATATCGAGCGAGCATTGTCCGGCGAGAGCGTGACCTTCGACGTCGCCGAAACCAACCATAGCGGCCAGGAGCGCTACATGCTGCGCTCCTACGTGCCGAATCGGCAGGCCAGCGGCGAGGTGGTCGGGATCTTCGTGTTGATCCGCGATATCACCGAGCGCCGGCGCACCGCCGAGGCGCTGCATCAGGCCTACCAACATCTGGAACAACGGGTGCGCGAACGCACCGCCGAGCTGACCACGGTCAACCAGCAACTGCGCCGCGAAATCGACGAGCGCACCCAGATGGAAGCGCGCCTGCGCGAAGCCAAGGGCGAGGCCGAACAGGCCAATCTGTCGAAAACCAAGTTCCTCGCCGCGGTCAGCCACGACCTGCTGCAACCGCTGAACGCCGCACGTCTGTTCACCAGCGCGCTGCTGGAGAAAGGCGAGCTGGCGGGCAGCGCCGGCCTGGTGCGCAACGTCAGTAATTCCCTGGAGGATGTGGAAAGCCTGCTCGGCACCCTGGTGGATATCTCCAAGCTCGACGCCGGGCTGATCAAGCCGGACATCGCGCCCTTCGCGGTCAGCGAACTGCTGGAAAACCTCGCCGCCGAATACCACCAGATCGCCGGCAGCGAAGGCCTGCGCCTGGACTTCATCCCCAGCTCGGCGCTGGTGCGCAGCGATATCCAGCTACTCGCACGGATTCTGCGCAACCTGCTCAGCAACGCGATTCGCTACACCACCAGCGGGCGCATCCTGCTCGGTTGCCGCAGGCGCCGGCAGAGCCTGTCGATCGAGGTGTGGGACAGCGGCATCGGCATCGCCGAGGACAAACTCGGCGAGATATTTCAGGAGTTCAAACGCGGCGACGTCACCCACCGCAAGCAGGACCGCGGCCTCGGCCTGGGGCTGGCGATCGTCGACAAGATCGCGCGCATGCTCGGCCACCGCATTCGCGTCAGCTCGCAGTTGGGCAAGGGCTCGATGTTCGCCATCGAAGTACCGCTGACCACCCGCGCCCCGCGCCCGCGGGTGGTGCAGGACACGCCCGACTTATTGCTCGAACGCCTTAGCGGCTCGCGCATCTGGGTGCTGGATAACGACGCGGCGATCTGCGCCGGCATGCGCACCTTGCTCGAGGCCTGGGGCTGCCAGGTGGTCACAGCACTGTCGGAGGAAGACCTGGCGCGCCAGGTCGACAACTACCACGCCGACGCCGACCTGCTGATCGCCGACTACCACCTCGACGACGGCCACAACGGCGTCGACGCCGTCGCCCTGATCAACGCCCGCCGCAGCACACCACTGCCGGCGCTGATGATTACCGCCAACTACAGCAACGAACTCAAGCAACAGATGCGCGAACTCGGCCATACCCTGATGCACAAACCGGTACGGCCGATGAAACTGAAGACGGCGATGAGTCATTTGTTGGAGCGAGGGGCGGGTTGAGAATTGCGTTGCTCGGTTGCGACCACCCTACGGGCCTGCCGCTGCATGCTATGCAATATCGATATTGATCCAGACCTGACCGGCCACGATCAGCAGCAGTATCAATCCCCAGCCGCCGTATAAAAGCGAGTTTCGGCCGATTTTGCCGGCGTTATAGAGCTTGAAGCCTGTTAACAGCACAGACGAGATAGCTATCTGCAAGGTCATCAATCCGAGTGCTTGGGCTCTGCTGCCAATCCCGGGATCAACGTCAAAAAATGCTATGGCGCCGAGGCCAACGATGCCGAAGGTGAAGAGAAACCAGCTAAAGATCTTTAAATAATTGAACATGGTTTTCTTTTGCGGGGATGAATGAATACGCAATTCGACGCGTCTATGACTTGAACAGTTCGCTATCGGGATCAGCTTTCTTCACCCCGCCTCAAACATCGGCAATCAACCGCTTGCCCAGGCTGACCACCTCATCCACCTGGTATCCGAGGTTGCGGTAGAAGGTCAGTACGGCTTGGTTATCGCTACGCACCTGCAGATTCAGTTTGGGGCAGCCGAGGGCGGTGAGGCGGCGTTCTACTTCTTCTATCAGCTGCCGGCCCAGGCCGCGGCGGCGCTGCGTGGGACATACCGCCAGGTAGTTGACCCAGCCGCGGTGGCCGTCGAAGCCGGCCATCACCGAGGCCACCACCTTGCCGTCGATCTCGCCGAGCAGAAACAGCTCGGGCTGCACGCTGAGTTTGCGCTGAATGTCCTGGTGCGGGTCGTTCCATGGCCGGGTCAGCTCGCAGCTCTGCCACAGATCGATGACGACAGCCTCGTCGGCCGGTTGGAAGGGACGGATATGCATGGCGGGCTCCCGATTGCAAAACCGCCGTTCTACCATGCCGCTCAGCGGCGCAGATAGGCGGCGAAGTCGATATCGCCCGCCGACAGAATCGCTTGCACCCGGTTATGCACATTGAGCTTGCGCAGAATCGCCGAGACGTGGGCTTTGACCGTGGTTTCGGCGATATCCAGGCTGTAGGCGATCTGCTTGTTGGATTCGCCCTTGGTCATGCGTTCCAGCACCAGCAGTTGCTTGCGGGTCAGAGCCTGCAGCAGTTCGGCGGAGATGCTCGGGTTTTCCGGGTGGCTGCGCCGCGAGGTGTTGCCCTGGGTGCGGATGATGTCCGGCGGCAGATAGACGTTGCCGTTGAGGATCTGCTGGATGGCATCGGTCATCTGCGCGCGCGGCGAGGATTTGGTGATGAAACCTACGGCGCCGTAGGTGATGGCCTGCAGCACCACCTGCTTGTCCTGCTCGGCGGAAACGATCACCACCGGGATGGTCGGCGCCTCGTTGCGCA
>CAMPJN010000084.1 GCA_946886875.1 uncultured Pseudomonas sp. | reverse complement strand
AGTAATCGTTCGCCGTGTGCGTGAGGCCGTGGGCCAGTACTTCATCTTCATCTATCGCCTGTCGATGCTCGATCTGGTCGAGGGCGGCAGCACCTGGGATGAGATAGTGCTGCTGGCCAAGGCCATCGAACAAGCTGGCGCGACTATCATCAACACCGGTATCGGCTGGCACGAGGCGCGCATTCCGACCATCGCCACCAAGGTGCCGCGTGCGGCCTTCACCAAGGTCACTGCCAAGCTACGTGGCGAGGTGAGCATTCCGCTGATCACCACCAACCGTATCAATACGCCGGAGATCGCCGAGCAGGTGCTGGCCGAAGGCGATGCCGATATGGTCTCCATGGCTCGGCCGTTCCTCGCCGACCCGGAATTCGTCAGCAAGGCCGCGGCCGGCCGCAGCGATGAAATCAACACCTGCATCGGTTGCAACCAGGCCTGCCTGGACCACACCTTCGGCGGCAAGCTGACCAGCTGTCTGGTCAACCCGCGCGCCTGCCACGAGACCGAGCTGAACTACATTCCGACCACCAACGTGAAGAAGATCGCCGTGGTCGGTGCCGGTCCTGCCGGGCTGTCCGCCGCCACCGTGGCGGCCGAGCGTGGCCATAGCGTGACCCTGTTCGATTCGGCTGGCGAAATCGGCGGCCAGTTCAACGTGGCCAAGCGCGTACCGGGCAAGGAGGAGTTCTTTGAAACCCTGCGCTACTTCAAGCGCAAGCTGGAGACCACCGGCGTCGATCTGCGCCTGAATACCCGTGTTTCGGCCGCCGAGCTGGCTGAGGGCGGTTTCGACGAGGTTATCCTGGCCACCGGTATCGCCCCGCGCACCCCGGCGATTCCTGGCATCGACAATCCCAAGGTGATCAGTTACCTGGACGCCATCCTGCAGCGCAAGCCGGTCGGCCAGCAGGTCGCAGTGATTGGCGCCGGCGGTATCGGTTTCGATGTCTCCGAGTTCATCACCCATCAGGGCGAGTCCACCAGCCTCAACCGTGACGAGTTCTGGAAGGAGTGGGGCATCGACACCGCGCTGGAAGCTCGTGGCGGCGTGGCTGGCGTCCAGGCCCATCCGCATCCGGCGGCGCGTCAGGTGTTTCTGCTGCAGCGCAAGAAATCCAAGGTCGGCGACGGCCTGGGTAAAACCACTGGCTGGATTCACCGCACCGGGCTGAAGAACAAGAACGTGCAGATGCTCAATTCGGTCGAGTACCTGAAAGTCGACGATAACGGCCTGCATATCCGCATTGGCGAAGGCGAATCGCAGCTGCTGCCGGTGGATACGATCATCGTCTGCGCCGGTCAGGACCCACTGCGTGAGCTGCAGGACGAGTTGCTCGCCGCGGGTCAGACGGTTCACTTGATCGGCGGTGCCGATGTGGCCGCCGAACTGGACGCCAAACGTGCGATCGATCAGGGCTCGCGTCTAGCTGCAGCGCTCTGATAGGTAGTAACGGACAGGCCGCATAACCGTCCATAACAATAACAAGGTGCCCACTATGTCTTCGTTACCGATGCAAGCCAAGGCCGCCGCTGCGCTCGCGCAGTGGCACGAGCTGATCGCCAGCAACGATCTGCGCACGTTGCAGCAGTTGCTGCACCCGCAGGCGGTGTTTCGCTCGCCGATGGCCTTCAAGCCCTACGCGGGCGCGCCAGTGGTGTCGATGATCCTCAACACCGTGAGCCAGGTGTTCGAGGATTTCACCTATCACCGCGAGTTGGCGACGGCCGATGGTCTCAGCGCGGTGTTGGAATTCAGCGCCAAGGTCGGTGAGCGTGAACTGAAGGGAATCGACCTGATTCGCTTCGACGAAGACGGCAAAATCGTCGAGTTCGAAGTGATGATCCGGCCGATGAGTGGCCTGCAAGCCCTCGGCGATGAGATGGGCAAGCGTTTGGCGCCGTTTCTGAGCGCTGCGAAGGGCTGAAAGCTTTTGAATAAACGCCCGTTGTCTGGTGCGACCGCCTGAAGGCGGTCTCACTGCTGCGCTCGAAACTTTCATAAGCCCTGACGCGATGCACTATTGCGTCACATTTTTCGCGCTGCCGCGGGTTTGCTCGGCTCGGTGGCAGAGCGACTGCCAACCCAATCACATTGCTGGCCTTGGTTTTTCCCCTAGACTTGCCTAGACATAGGCATTGCGCCTGAAATACAGGGTGCCCGTGGATTCTCCGCGGGCCACTCGCTAAGCGGTCGTGACCGCTTTTCTGGTCTAGAGAGAAGCCGATGAGCATGCAGAACAAAGCGCAGATGGTCGAGGCCGTGATGTTCTTTAGCGAGCGGGGCGGCATCTGCAAGGAAATGCTCTTTCCCGAATTCGAGGCACTGCTCGACGGCATCGTCAATATGCCCGAGTTCGCCGACCAGCAGATGCGCGTGGCTTATGTGCTGATCAATCCGCGGCTGTTGATCAAGTCGGCGGTGTTCTTCTATCTGGATTTCGACGAAAAAGGCGCTCCGGATTCAGGCTGGAATATTCCCCTGCAACATCTGGCCGAACGCGCTGGGCGCGGCCCCGATCTTGGAGCCGGGCCGATTCGTCTGGCATGCCGTAGTCAATGCCCGGTGTCCTGGCACCAGATGCACCTATGGGACCCGAGCCTGGCGCCCGGGAAAAACGATCTGGTCTTGCTGCGCGATGCCGCCAAACGCAATGCGCTGGGTTTGTTGGTCGAGGACGACAGCGCCCAGGCGCTGGCGCCCGAGCGTCTGCAAATGGCCTCCGAGGACAAGTGGTATGCACCGGACGCGGCCCAGGAAGTGGCCGACATCGAGACTGAGAAGCTCGACCGGGAGCAGCGCCAGAAAGCGGCGCTGCTGATCAAGCAGCAGCGTTTGCGCATTACCAGCCTGACCCAGGCGCACGAAGACGAGTTGGCCAAGCTCAAGCAGCTCAACGAGGCGCAAAGCAAGAACCTGCAAGCGCAGATCCACGGCCTGCATCAAGCCTTGCAGCAACAGGAAGCCTTGAATGCCAGCCTCAAGGAACAGCTCGCCGCTCAGGCAGCGAGTTTTCAACGTTCGCGCGAAGAAATGAGTGAACAGCTGCGTGCGTTGGAGCATCACGGTCGCGGCAAGGACGATATGCTGCGCGCCCAACTCGAGGCCGAGATGCAGGCGAAAATCGCTTCGGCGGTGGTCGAGTACAAGGAGCAGATCGCCATTCGCGATGTCGAGCTGGCGTACAGCAAGGAACAGGACACCCAGTTGCAGCAGGAGATCGCGCGGCTCAAGCGCGAGCACAACGAGCTGGCCGGGCAGAGCGGCGAACAGATTCTCGATCGTCTGGCCAAGCTGGGCGTGGTTTTTGTGGTCTATCATCCGGGCGCCGGGCACCTGACCATTGCCCTGCAGGATATCGCCCGTTATCAGGACAACCCCATGGCCTATGTGGCCGCCAAATGCTTCGTCTCCGAGGCGCAGTACAGCCAATGGCTGAGCCACTATCAGCAACCGACTTGCGAGGCCAAGCTGCCCAGCGGTGAGCGTTGCGCCATCCCCATCGACCGTATCGACACCCCCAGCCGCTTTACCCTCGGCGAGTCCAATTGCTGTGCGCGCCATAAGGCCAGCAGCCGTCTACGTACAGTCAGCTAAGCCTTGCCGTTATCTGCGATCGATTGGGCACCGAAGGCGCCGCTGCAACCCCTGTTTCTGGATTGGGCTCGGAGTGCCGGCATAGAGTTGGCGGTGCTGCGTCTGGACCTGATAGACGAGCTGATCAGCGGCAATAAATGGTTCAAACTCGCACCACATCTGCGTGCTGCCGTCGATGCTGGCGCCGAGGGACTGATCAGCCTGGGCGGTGCCCACTCAAACCATCTGCATGCCTTGGCCGCGGCGGGTCGGCGCTTCGACTTTGCCACGGTCGGCTTGCTGCGCGGTACACCGCAGGACACTCCTACAGTGCGTGACCTGCAGCGTTTCGGCATGCAACTGCACTGGCTCGGCTACGGCGGTTACCGCGCGCGGCATCTGCCGGGATTCTGGCAGCCCTGGCGCGAGCGCTATCCGCAATTGCATCCGGTGCCAGAAGGCGGCGGCGGTGTGCCTGGGGCTTTGGGCTGTGCGCCGTTGGTTGGGCAGATCCGCGCGCAACTGCCTGCGCTGGGCTGGGACGACTATCACGGCTTATGGTTGGCAGTCGGCACGGGCACCACCATGGCCGGTTTAGTGATCGGCGAAGCCGGTACTCACCCGATCTACGGAGCCATGGCGGTGCCGGCCGACCATGGTGTGGCCGAGCAGGTGCAGGCGATTTTGACGGAGGCGGGCCTGAGCGATTGCGACTATCGCTTGCTTGAGGCCTGTCGCGGTGGTTTCGCCGCGGTGGATGCGCCTCTCCTGGATTTTCTCGAACAGAGCGAAACGGCTACTCAACTGCCCTTGGAGCCGGTCTACACCGCAAAAGCGTTAATAGCATTGCGCCAGTATGTAGAGGCCGGTTACTTTGCTCGTGGTTGCCGTTTGGTTTTTTTGCATACCGGCGGGCTGCAGGGGCGCGATGCGGCGATACTCAAGCAAGACACCGATAGTCCGCGAGCCGAGCCACGGGCCGGCTACACTGAATCATGACCAGCGAGCCTGGATACTTAATGAACGAACCCCTGAATCCCGAGCAGCTGCGCAGCCTGACTCCGCTGAACGTATTGTCGGATCAGCAGTGGCGTGAATTGCGCAGCCAGCTGATGCCACACCCCTTGTTGGCTGGGCAGCTGTTGTTCCGCCAGGGCGATCAGGCGCGCCTGACCTATTACCTGTTGGCCGGCGAATTGTTGCTGCAAGGAGCGGATGGTAAACAGCAGCACCTGCGCGCCGGCAGCGAAGCCAGCTGCCACCCCTTGTCGCCGAGCCTGCCGCGTTTGCACGAAGCGCGGGCGCTAAGCGATGCCAGCGTATTGTCGATCGATACTGCCACCCTGAACCGCCTGGTTACCTGGCGTTTGGCTTATCAGGACCTGCTGCTGGAGCTCGGCCAGAACCACGAGGAAGTGGAATGGCTGGAGCGTTTGTTGGAAAACCCGCTGTTCGCCAAGGTGCCGCCCTCCAATGTACGCGCCATGCTTGCGCGGCTGCAGCGCGTCGAGTTGCCAGCCGGCAGTACGGTGCTGCATGAAGGGGATGTCGGCGACTGCTGTTATTTCCTCAAAAGTGGTCGTGCCGAAGTATTCCGCGGTGCGGGCAGCGATCATCAGGTGCTGGCTGAACTGGAGGTGGGGGCCTGCTTCGGTGAGGAGGCGTTGCTTGCCGACCGACCGCGCAATGCCACGGTCACCTTGCTCGAGGCCGGCGTGGTGCTGCGTCTGGATCGCCAGGACTTCTTTTCCTTGCTCAAGGCGCCGGTGGTCAATGAGGTGTCCCTTGGTGAAGCCGCGCGCCTGCTCAGCGCCGGTGCGCAATGGCTGGATGTCCGCTTGCAAGAGGAGTACGAGCGCGGCCATGCCCTGCAATCCCTGAATATGCCGCTGCAGTTACTGCGCCTGAAGGCACGGCTGCTGGATAAGGAACGCACTTACCTGTGCTATTGCGATAGCGGTAAACGCAGCGCCAGTGCGGTGTTTCTGCTGACCCAGCTGGGCTTCGACGCCTATTCCCTGCGCGACGGTATCAATGCTTTGCCGGCGGTGCAGCGTGATGGCCTGCTCTGTGAAAGCGGCTCCGGTTATCTGGTGCGTTCCGGCGGGCGTGTCGAGCGCAGTCGCTGAGCGTCACGCGGTAACCCGGCGAAGCGCGGCGGCTGGCGTAAGCCAGCGGTGGACAAAGCTTCACCATGTCCACCCTGCGAAAGCGCATCTCGCAGCCCGACTTTCTACTGCTCCAACGGCGACTCTGACGATGCTGTTGCCTCGTCGCTCGTTTGCTCCGGCCATTGGTCGCTGACTAGAAATACCCGCTCCGCCTCCCACCAATCGCCCTGTGGGCCTTGTTCCAGCCGAACCAGCAGTTGGGCGTTGGCCTGGGGTTGCAGCGTGTTCAGCCAGCGCTCGAAATGTTCCTTGGGCCATACGGCGGATGATTCGACACGCGCCGGCGGCAGCCAGGCTTGGCGTGGTAGCGGTTGCCAGTGGCCCGCGTCGCTTTGCTCGGCGAAGTCGGCCCAGTCACGCCGATGCAGCCAACGCCCGCGCAGGTGCTCGGGATTGGCCCCTTGGGGGGCGACGCAGTGGTTGCCCCAGGGGTAGAACAGGTAACCGCCCAGCCACAGCGCCGCCTGGGCATGGTGAATATCCCGTTGCGCCAGGGTGGCGCGGGCTTCTGCGCGGGCGGACAAGGGCAGTTGGTGCTGGCTGAGGTGGTCGAGTTTGATATCCAGGCGGTCATGACTGCCGGGGCCGAGCCAGTGCGAAAGCAGTTCGCCACCGGCATGTTCCGGACCGAGATAGAGTTTGATCGCCAATTCCAGGTGGTGCACGCCTTGCTCGTCGCGCAGCAACAAGTCGAGTTCGCCTAGGGTGTGTCCGCCCTGGCGGATCGGCAGGTTGGCGGCGAGCACTTCGACCCCTGGCGCCGCGTGCAGGGCGTATTGCCACAAGCGCTCGTAATACAGGCCGAGGCGGCGTACCGAACTTTGCGCCAGCCAGTTTTCCAGGTTGTGGGCGTCGCGATCCAGGGTCAGCAACCAGTCCGCCAATAGCTGCGGGTTATGCATCCAGGGGCTGGCGCTCAGCGGGTGGCGTTGTGGCTGCGGCGTGCTGCTGAGCAGCGGCGGCGACAGCAGCACCCACGCCAGATCGCGCACCACGGCATGGTGCAAACGGTCGGGCAGATCGATAAGCGCGCTGAAAGGCATCATGCTGCGAGCATAGCGCCAAATCTTTGCCAGGCGCTGCTAAAAAAAGCCGCTGCGCACAGCCCGTTCGCACCGGCACAAGCGGCAAGTTTGCCGCTGCCGCAGGCTTTCGCCCATAATCGGACGCACCAGACCCAGAGCCTTGCGGGAGCACCATGGAGCAGTTTCGTAATATCGGAATCATCGGCCGCATGGGCAGCACCCAGGTGCTCGATACCATTCGCCGCTTGAAGAAGTTCCTGATCAACCGGCACCTCCACGTGATTCTCGAAGAGACCATAGCCGAGGTGCTGCCGGGGCACGGTTTGCAAACCTCTTCGCGAAAGATTCTTGGTGAGGTCTGCGACCTGGTCATAGTCGTCGGCGGCGATGGCAGCATGCTCGGCGCAGCCCGTGCCCTGGCCCGGCATAAGGTGCCGGTATTGGGAGTCAACCGCGGCAGCCTGGGCTTCCTTACCGATATCCGCCCGGATGAGCTGGAACTCAAGGTTGCCCAGGTACTCGAAGGCAATTACCTGACCGAGAACCGCTTTCTGCTGGAGGCCGAGGTGCGCCGTCACGGCGAGGCCATCGGCCAGGGCGACGCGCTCAACGATGTGGTGCTGCACCCCGGCAAGTCGACGCGGATGATCGAGTTTGAGCTGTTTATCGATGGTCAGTTCGTCTGCAGTCAGAAGGCCGACGGCCTGATCGTCGCCACGCCAACCGGTTCAACCGCCTACGCACTGTCCGCCGGCGGGCCGATCATGCACCCCAAACTGGATGCCATAGTGATAGTGCCGATGTACCCGCACACCCTGTCCAGCCGCCCGATAGTCGTGGATGGCAATAGCGAGCTGAAGATCATCGTCTCCCAGGATATGCAGATATATCCGCAGGTTTCCTGCGATGGCCAGCACCACTTCACCTGCGCCCCTGGCGACACCATTACCATCTGCAAGAAGCCGCAAAAGCTGTGTCTGATTCATCCGCTGGACCACAACTACTACGAGGTATGTCGTACCAAATTGGGTTGGGGCAGCCGACTCGGTGGAGGCGACTGAATGCACCTGGACCCAGCACGCGGTTATGACCTGATTGGCGATATCCACGGTTGTACCGATGCCCTGGAACACTTGCTGACGACCCTTGACTATCGCCTGCAAGGTGGTGTCTGGCGTCACCCGCGGCGTATGGCAATCTTCCTTGGCGATCTGGTCGACCGCGGCCCGCGTATCCGCGATGCCTTGCATCTGGTACGCGATATGGTCGCCGCCGATCAAGCGCTGTGCATCATGGGCAACCACGAATTCAATGCGCTCGGCTGGAGCACGCCGGCACCGCCCGGTAGCGGGCGTCAGTTCGTCCGTGAACACAGCCCCCGGCATGCGCGCCTGAACAAGGAAACCCTCGAACAATTCGCCGCTTACCCGCAGGAGTGGCGCAGCTTTCTCGACTGGTTCTACGAGCTGCCGCTGTTTATCGACGCGGGATTCTTCCGTGTGGTGCATGCCTGTTGGGATGCCGACTTGATCGAGTCGTTGCGCGCACAATTTCCCGATGGCTGTATCGACCGGCATTTCCTCCAGGCCTCGGCGGTGCCCGGCAGTTTTGCCAATACAGCACTGGATCGTTTGCTGCGCGGCACCGATATGCGCCTGCCCCATGGCATGACCCTGACCAGTGACGATGGCTTCACCCGTGCACATTTCCGCACCAAATTCTGGGAAGAAGACCCGCAAACCTACGGCGATATCGTCTTTCAGCCCGATGCCTTGCCCGAGCTGGCGGCGCAAACGCCACTGAGCGAGCTGCAAAAAAGCCAGCTGCTCAACTATGGCGCCGACCAGCCTTTGCTATTCGTTGGTCACTATTGGCGCAGCGGCAAGCCGGCGCCGATCCGGCCCAATCTGGCCTGCCTGGATTACAGCGCGGTGCTCAACGGCAAGCTGGTGGCTTACCGGCTGGATCAGGAAACCCGGCTCGATCCGAAAAAGTTCGTCTGGGCCGATGTCGACCGTCTGGAGGCGCCGCGATGAGCCCGGTTGCCGCGCTGCGTTTGCCCGAACAGATCGATCTGCGAGGTTTTATCCGCTTGTTGCAGCAGGCCCAGGTGCCGCATCGGGTTGCCGAGGAGGCTGGCGAACAGGTGCTCTGGGTGCCAGGCGAGGCGATAGCGGAGCAGGTACGCGAGCTGTATGCGCGTTTTCCCCAGGGCCATGATGGCTTGATCGAAACGCCGCTGGCCCCACCCGCGGTATCCGCGCCGGGCTTTATTCAGCAATTGCGCAACAGTCCGCTCAGCGCCGCGCTGTTGGCCCTGACCTTCGTGGTCGCCGCGCTGACCCTGCTGGGGGAGAACTTCTCCGCCGTCAGCTGGTTGAGTTTCGTCGACTTCAGCATTCAGGGTGAGTACATCTACTTCGCCAGCATGGAGCAGACCCTGGCCAGCGGCCAGTGGTGGCGCCTGCTGACGCCCATGCTGTTGCACTTCGGCTGGCTGCACCTGGCGATGAACAGCCTCTGGTACTGGGAATTGGGACGCCGTATCGAAGCTCGACAAGGGGCTCTCGCATTGTTGGGTTTGACTCTGTTGTTCGGTCTGACGTCGAACTTCGCCCAGTATCTGTATGCCGGGCCATCCTTGTTCGGCGGCCTGTCCGGGGTGCTCTATGGCCTGCTCGGGCACTGCTGGATATACCAGCGTTTGGCACCCAACCCGGCGTATCGCTTGCCGCCTGGAGTGCTGGTGATGATGCTGGCCTGGTTGGTGATCTGCATGACCGGGGTCTTCGAGCTGCTGCAATTAGCCGCGATCGCCAATGCCGCGCATGTCGGTGGCCTGCTCGCCGGTTGCCTTACCGGGCTGTTGGGCGGTGCGCTGGCGCGCCGGCATCGGTAAACTGGCACATCGCATTCGACGCTATCCATCCGGAGTCACTATGTCGTCCTTTCTCCAAGCTATTGAAAACATCACGCCCGAGATTTACCAGAGCCTCAAACTGGCCGTGGAAATCGGCAAATGGCCGGATGGCCGCAAACTGACGCTGGAGCAGAAGGAGCTGACCCTGCAGGCATTGATCGCCTGGGAGGCGCAAAACCTGCCGGAAGAAGAGCGCATCGGCTATATGGAGCAGCAGTGCGAGTCCCATCCCGCGCCCACGCCCAATCTGTTGTTCAAATCCTCGGATAGCCTGCATTGATGATCGAGCTGGCCCGTGGTGCCCTGAACAAAATGGCGGTGCAGTTGGATGCACCGGTGCAATACAGTTTTCGCCTTGGCGAGCAGCAGGTCGCGGTCAATCCGTTGATTGGCAAGAGCCTGCGCCTGGAATTTCTCGGTGCGATCCATTGCAGCCATTGCGGGCGCAAGACCAAGAGCAGCTACAGCCAGGGCTATTGCTACCCCTGTATGCAGAGGCTGGCCCAGTGCGATATCTGCATCATGAGCCCCGAGCGTTGCCACTACGACGCCGGCACCTGCCGCGAACCGAGCTGGGGCGAGCAGTTCTGCATGACCGACCATATCGTCTATCTGGCAAATTCATCAGGCGTGAAGGTCGGCATCACCCGCGCCAGCCAGATTCCCACGCGTTGGATCGACCAGGGCGCGACCCAGGCCCTGCCGATTTTTCGAGTGGCCACCCGTCAGCAATCGGGCTTCGTCGAAGACCTGCTGCGCAGCCAGGTCGCCGATAAAACCAATTGGCGCGCCTTGCTCAAGGGCCATGCGCAACCGGTCGATTTGCTGGCCATCCGCGATCAGACCGTGGCTGCCTGCGATAGCGGTCTGACCGACCTGCAGCAGCGTTTCGGCATCCAGGCGGTGCAGCCTTTGCCCGATCAGAGCGTGGTCGATATCGCCTATCCGATCGAGGCCTATCCGGCGAAAATCAACAGCTTCAATCTGGACAAGGCGCCGATTGCCGAAGGCACCTTGCTCGGCATCAAGGGCCAGTATCTGATGTTCGACACCGGCGTGATCAATATCCGCAAGTACACTTCCTATCAGCTGGCCATCCACGAACTGGCCGTCTGACCATCCTTATTCGCACCCGGCGCCGAGGCGCCGCAGATAAAGGGCCACAAGCCATGCGCACCGAACAACCGAAAATGATCTACCTGAAGGACTATCAGGCGCCGGATTATCTGATCGATGAAACGCACCTGACATTCGAGTTGTTCGAGGACCACACCCTGGTGCATGCGCAACTGGTGATGCGCCGCAATCCGGCGGCCGGTGCCGGGCTGCCGCCGTTGCAGCTGGATGGCCAGCAACTCGAACTGCTGACGCTGGCGCTGAACGATCGCGAGCTGAAGCCTGCCGATTACCAGCTCAGTGACAGCCACCTGACCCTGCAACCCGACAGCGCCAGCTTCGTGATCGACAGCAGCGTGCGCATCCATCCGGAGAGCAATACCGCGCTGGAAGGCCTGTACAAATCCGGCGGCATGTTCTGCACCCAGTGTGAGGCCGAAGGTTTCCGCAAGATCACCTACTACCTCGACCGCCCGGACGTGATGAGCAAGTTCACCACCACCCTGAGCGCCGAGCAGCATAGCTATCCGGTATTGCTCTCCAACGGCAATCCGATTGCCAGTGGCAGCGAAGACGGCGGCCGTCACTGGGCGACCTGGCAAGACCCGTTCATGAAACCGGCCTATCTGTTCGCCCTGGTCGCCGGCGACCTCTGGTGCGTGGAAGACAGTTTCACCACCATGAGCCAACGCGAAGTCGCGCTGCGCATCTATGTCGAGCCGGAAAACATCGACAAATGCCAGCACGCCATGGACAGCCTGAAAAAGTCGATGCGTTGGGACGAGCAGGTCTACGGCCGCGAGTACGATCTGGACATTTTCATGATCGTTGCGGTCAACGACTTCAATATGGGCGCCATGGAGAACAAGGGTCTCAATATCTTCAACTCCAGTTGCGTACTGGCCAAGGCGGAGACCGCGACCGACGCCGCCCACCAGCGTGTCGAGGCGGTGGTCGCCCATGAGTACTTCCACAACTGGTCGGGTAACCGGGTGACCTGCCGCGACTGGTTCCAGCTGTCGCTCAAGGAAGGTTTCACCGTGTTCCGCGATTCCGAGTTCAGCGCCGACATGCATTCGCGCACGGTCAAGCGCATCG